>CAZYWY010000021.1:0-11191 GCA_964651605.1 uncultured Pirellulales bacterium
ATTGGATGCTGATAGAAGAGTTGGGTTTAAACAAACAATGGAAATAATAGCAATCCACAAATATATTTCATTCGGCTTAATTCGCTCACACATAACGGCATCTCATATAATATTATATGTTTTCCGGTCCACATGCCCTATTATAAACAGGGAAAATATCTTTACAAATAAAATTAGAGTAAATTAGTGAATGTACCTAAAAAAACAAAATATAACCGCCACAGATATTTTATTCTGCATTAGCCTGTCGTGCAAAAAAAATTGTCATTAAGCACAAAAAATGGGTGTGATACCAATTCAACTAAATTTCTGCGCCAAGCCTGTCATTGCGAGGCCATCGCAGATGGCCGTGGCAATCTCAAAACACACGATTGTAGATTGCTTCGCTGCGCTCGCAATGACGTCTGAAACGCACTTATTAAATCAAATGGGTGTGATTTATGTTTGTAGGGAAAACCTCGTGGCACGGGCTTCCAGCCCGTGAATTGCACGGGCAGGATGCCCGTGCCACATACGTAAAAAGCATGGGCTGGAAGCATGTGCCACAAACCTGCCCACAAAGATAAATTGCACCCACACAAATTTGTGGAAAGTCGGGCAATAGAGGTATGGGCTAATTAAAATAGATAATATTTTAGGTTATGAAATAGCTTGTATGATTTTTTATTGCCTGTGCTGCGGGATGAGCTGGTTAAGATGATTTTGAAAGATTCGATAGTATTCCCAGCCGAAAAGGCAGTACATCACCTTCGTCAAGCCTGTTTCTCCCCGCAGATAATCAACGGTTGTATCGAGCATGATTTCAGCACATCGCTCGACCGGAAAGCCGAAAATCCCTGTGCTGATTGCCGGAAATGCAATGCTGCTGAGGTGGTTCTGGTCAGCCAGCTTGAGTGAATTGAGTGTGGCGTTTTTAAGTTTTGTATCTTCATCGCCCTCGCCCATACGGGGTCCGACGGCGTGAATTACATATTTGGCTTTTAAATCGCCTGCGGTGGTTATTACCGCCCCGCCGACAAAAGTTCCCCCGATTTTGTCGCACTGCTGTTGAATTGAGGGCCCCCCTTTTTCTGCAATAGCTCCTGCGACACCGCCTCCGAGAATCAACTGCGCATTGGCAGCGTTAACGATGGCATCGGTGTGCATATCGGTAATATCCGCATCGAGGATTTCGAGAACCCGATTTTTAATATATGCCCGCATTTGTTCTTTAGAAAAACCTGTTTGTGTCAGTGATAAACTTATCGAGTTTTTTCAGCAGCACCTTTTTTCTGCGACGGACTTCTTTAAGAGTAGTTTTGTTATCGCCAATTTGCTGACATCTGGCCTCGAGCTGCGATATTGTTTCTTCAACCTGCTCTGTTATCCGAGCGATTGTTTTTGCATAGTCAGCTTTAAGAGCGGTTATTTGCTGATTGTAATATAAAACTTTATCCTGTACCAGAAGTTTTGCTTTTTTTTCTGCCTGCGCATCGAGAATTTTTTCTGCTTTTTCTCTTGCTTTTGCCTCTTTTTTTGCCATTGCCTCGGCGGCAGCCCTGGCCTTCGCCTCTGCTTTTGCTTTTTCCTGAGCCTTGGCTGCTGATTCGATATGGCTGATTATTTCCTGCTGCGTCTTGAGCCTGAGAGCCGCCTCAAACTTCGCTCTGTTTTCTATCTCAGTCCGAAGCATTTGTTCCAATTTGGCCTTTGCTTTAGCAAAAGTTCTGGTTTGTTCCTGGGCCTGTGCTAATGCACGAGAGCAGGCTCTGGCCTTTTCTTCGGCTCTAATAATCGCAATGGAATGGGTTTGCAGTTTTTGCTGTATATCAGGCAGGTTGGTTTCCTGCTCGCCGGGTTTGAAAAAAAGAGGTTCATTGAAGTCAACCGCCACGCGATTTACGCGGTCAGCCATCTTATCTACTCTGCGAACCAGGCAAGTACGTTCAAAAAAGATTGTATCAAAAGAGCTGCTGTGGTTGAAATGCGGGGAACTGAAGCTTAGGGTTAGTTGCTGGCCCTGGTTTGGGCATTCATCTTCGGAATCACATAAAAAACCCATCGCTGTGCTGGACAAATCATATATCTGGGCTGGGTGCGATTCCTCTATATCTGTCCCCGGAAAAGTGAAACGAACAGGCCAACGGTAGAGCAGTCTTTGCTCGCTTCTTTGCTCTGTGATTTTTTCCATTTTATTAAACCCTGGTGCTATATCTCGTATATCTATTAGACTAAAATGGGAAAACCTAAGTTCTCCCTATTATTTTTAGGTAATAAACTCACAGGCGGCGGTGGGATTCGAACCCACGAATAACGGTTTTGCAAACCGTCGCCTTGGGCCACTTGGCTACGCCGCCAATGTATTTAGCAGATTATATTCATAAAAAAACAAAATGCAAAATGTAAAATAAAGAAAGACGTTCACCAAAACCTAATATAACAATCTCAATTTTGCCTTTTATACAATAAATCCGCTCAAGAGGCGGTAAAATAATAATTTTTCTGTTTTTTTATCAACTTGGATTTTGGTATGAACCTGGCGGCAGTATAAGCAGTATTGTTTTATAGTTTGCAAAAAACGATTTTTAAAAGATTTTTATTCAAAAAACGGCTCGTTAATGTTACAATAAGCATCTCATGTTTATTGAATAAGAAAGTACATATATTATTGAAGAATCATAATATGCTACGGAAAGTAGGGTTTTACAATAGATTTAATCTTTGGTGGTTTCGTCAGGTCAGTTTGTTATCCTTCATTGTTTGTGTTCTCTTCATTTTTGGTTCAGCCGGAGGATGCCAAAGTCCCAAAGAGCAGGTTAAAGAAGCTGACAAAGCAGCTTACAGTATAATAGAGAATAAATGGCAGCCTGGCTTCGGAGAAAAAGGCAACTATATAATCAGGGATTCGGTTGCGACCACAGATGAGATTTTAGCCGATGTACCGGCATCAGGTGTTTTGACACTTGCAAAAGCTGTTGAGATTGCTACAAAATATAGCCGAGACTATCAATCTCAAAAAGAATCCCTTTATAACTCCGCTTTAAACCTTACAGCGACCCGACATCAATATGAAATGCAATGGTTTGGAACATTTGACGGCCAATATAGAACGCAGGTCGAGGGAGATGGAAGCGGCACAACGGAAACAAAAACACTTTCATCGGAGTTAGGTGTGAGGCAGGCTTTTGTAACGGCTGGGGGAATTGCATCAAACATCGGCCTTACACTTGACTGGCAACGGTTTCTTACCCAGGACCCCTATTCTACTATAAGTTCGGTTCTAACGGCCAGTATAACGGCGCCTTTATTGGGTAATGGAGCTGGGAAAGCCGCGTGGGAAAGTCTGACCCAGGCCGAGCGGAATATGCTATACAGTATCCGCTCGTTCAACCGTTATCGTCAGACTTTTGTTGTCTCAACCATCAGTAGTTACTATAGTGTTTTACAACAAAAGAATAGTTTGGAAATAAACAGAGCCAGTTACAACAGACAGGTTCTGTCAAACAAACAGTTGAAAATGGAGGTTGAAGTTAGTCGAAGAGCACCATCAGATGCATCTGAAGCTGAACAGCAGTTGCTTAGCGCTAAAAACAGCCTCGTTTCTGCTGAGCAAAGTTACGCACAGGCACTTGATAGCTACAAAGTGACTTTATCCCTGCCGATAGATGCTAATATTACGCTTGACCCGAATGAACTGACTGCACTGGAAAAAATTGGTGTGGGTGAGCCTGAATATTCTGTCGAAGATGCGATAAAGATGGCACTTGAATTGCGGCT
The DNA here is from genome assembly GCA_964651605.1 of uncultured Pirellulales bacterium. Classification (GTDB taxonomy): domain Bacteria; phylum Planctomycetota; class Phycisphaerae; order Sedimentisphaerales; family Anaerobacaceae; genus JAFGPS01. Next base: position 3,757 of record CAZYWY010000021.1, read on the forward strand.
GGATCTGGCTACTACAAGGGACAGGCTTGACGATTCCGAGCGAAAACTTATTTTAGCCGCACAAGGACTTGGGGTACAGGTGAACCTTACCGGTAGTATGAATGTGCCATCTTCAGATGATAACCAGTACACAAGGCTACGATTCCACGAAGGCACATATTCGCTTGGTTTTGAAACCGACCTGCCGTTTGACCAGGTATCCAAACGCAACAATTACAGGCAGGCATTAATATCTGTACAGCAGTCACAAAGAGGATATGACCAGGACATTGAGAACATTAAATTAGCTGTGCGCCAGGCTTATCGTAATATGGTTGAAACAGCCGAGAGTTATAGAATACAACAACTCAGCTTAAAACTCGCGGAAAACCGTATATTAGAGCAACAATTGAAGTTGGAAACCGGTGGGACTACTGTGCGGCTTTTGCTGGAATCGGAAGATGCCTTGGTATCGGCTCAAAACAGGGCTACGGAAGCTTTAGTCAGACATTTAACAGCCAAGTTGGCCTTTTTTAGAGACATAGGAATTCTTTCCGTCAGACCTGATGGAATGTGGGAGCAGAAGAAGTTATGACAAACGTTAATGAACAGCCAAAAACGCAAAAATCAGCAAATAAAAAGTCAAATGGAGCAAAACTGCTGTGGGTTGGCGCACTTCTAATTGTCGCAGCGACAGCAGCGGTTATTTTTCTTGCGACCAGGAAAATCAGTCAGGCATCCACAAATGTGGGATTTTTCACAGTACGACGTGACAACCTGACAGTTACTGTTTCTCAAAGCGGCAGTATAAGGGCGCACAAGTCACAGCAATATAAATGCCAGGTCCAAAGTAGAGGAAGTTCTTCAGGTATTACTATATTAAGCATAGTGCCGTCAGGTACTGTAATAACACAAGAGGACGTTAACGAGATGGTTCTAATTCGGCTTGATTCTTCATCTTTGGTGGATAGACTGGTAACTGAAAGGATGAATCTTGCCACTAATAGCGATACAGTTACTTCCGCAAAGGAGACTTATGATATCCAGGTTTTAGACAATGAAAGCTCACTTGCCGATGCCGAATTGCGGGTTCGCTTTGCCCTTCTGGACCTGCAGAAATATCTTGGTGATGCACCTGCCAAAAAGCTGGTGAAGGACATCAACGATACATCAAATGTAACAAAGTATGTCACTCCTTTTATAGAGGAAATGGAAAAAGACCCGAATCTTTTAGTTGGCTCTTCAGCATGGCAACAGTGGAAAAGATTGCAGGATGACATTACTTTAGCCCAGGGTAACCTCAAGACTCAGCAGTTGACATTAGCTGGTACCGAAAGATTATACGATGCGAATTTTGTCTCCGTACTCGATTTGGACAGAGACAGGCTGACTTTGAAAAATCGTGTGTTTTCGTTGGAGAGCTCACAATTATCTCTTGATTTGTTTTTAGCCTACGATTTCCCAAAAAATGCAGAACAGTACCTTAGCAATTATATTGAAGCAAAACGCAGTTACCAGAGGGCTCTTGCTCAGTGCCGTTCCAGGCTGGCACAGGCAAATTCAAGGCTTAACACAGCCAAAACAAGATATGATGAGCAGGAAGCAAACGTCAAGGATTTGGAGCAGCAGGTGGCGTATTGCACAATCAAAGCCAAAGCTCCGGGACTGGTAATATATGGAACCGGCGGTTCCGAAGACCAGATGAGAGCTATGATGGGAGGAGGCAGAGGCGGCGGCAGCAGCAGAATTATTGATGTAGGTGAAACTGTTTCTGAAGGACAGGTTCTCATTTCAATACCTGATACATCTGCCTGGATTGCAGAGGTCAGCATCCACGAGACTGAAGTTGATAAAGTGCGTCCTGGTCAGCCGGCCGTTGTTGTTATGGAAGTTGCACCGGATAAAACCTTACAGGGAGAGGTACTCTCGGTTGCATCACTTCCCGACCAGCAGAGAGGTATGTTAAATCCGGACATTAAAGTATATAAAACTCTCGTTCGAATCGACGGTACTGAGAATGCGAGCTTTCTTAAAAGCCAGATGTCCTGCAGGGTTGAGATTCTCGTAGGCAAGGCAGAAGATGCTCTGATAGTGCCTATTACTTCTGTGGCAAATCGCGGCGGCAAAAAAGTATGTTATGCCATTAATGCACAAGGTTCGTCGGAAGAGCACGAAGTTACGGCTGGATTATTCAACGACAAATACGTGGAGATTCTTGAAGGTTTGGAAGAAGGGGATAAAGTTTTGCTTAATCCTCCGCTTATAACTGAAATGTCCACAAAAACAACAGATATGTTTGAAGGGGTAGATGCCCTGCCTCAGGAAAATACGAATGGCAGAGGTCAAACTCGCGGCGGTGCAGGCAACAGAGGTGGATTTAGCGGCCAGCGAGGTACGATGAGAGGCCAGGGAATGGGCGGTTTTAATGGTAATTCCGACCAGATTCCGCCTATGCAGATGGATGAATCCGGCGGCCAGACAAGAAGTATGCGTGGGTCAGGTATGGGAACAGGAGCGAGAGGTGCCGGTATGGGCGGAACAAGAGACTCCGGCGGTAGTGGTGGCGATGCAGCAGCTTCCGATGCCGCCCCCGCTTCTGTCTTTCGACAGAAAGACGCGGGGGGTAATGACTAAGCAGGCAGGTAACAACAGGATTTTAGAATATACAGTAAGTGAGCTATAAATGATTCAGTTTCGCCAAAACGTTGGGTTTGAACAAGGTCAACCAATTCTGATAATGAGGAATCTGTGTAAGAATTACTTCCTCGGCGATGTTGTTCTTAAGGTACTGCGGGGAATAGATGTTACAATCGAAAGTGGTGATTATGTAGCTATAATGGGCCCCAGCGGTTCAGGCAAGTCAACATTACTCAATATGATAGGATGCCTTGACCGACCGACCAGCGGTGAATATATACTGGGGGACAAGAATGTTTCCTCGCTCAATGACGATGAGCTTTCTATGATACGAGGCACTCGTATCGGATTTGTGTTCCAGTCTTTTAACTTGATAAGCCAGTTAAACGTCGTTGAAAACATTGAAGTACCAATGTACTATCAGGGTTTTACCGAGCATGAAAGTTCCGAACGTGCGAAGGAATTGGCTGAAATGGTCGGCCTTGGCCACAGATTTAAACATAAACCCTCGGAGTTAAGCGGCGGCCAGCAGCAAAGGGTTGCCATTGCCAGGGCATTGGCGAACGACCCGCTTATTATTCTGGCAGATGAACCAACAGGTAACCTTGATTCGACCAGCGGCGGCGAGATACTGGATATACTCGACCGTCTGCATGCACAGGGCAAGACCTTGATTGCTGTTACCCATGATGAGAGTATTGCTATCGGTGCAGAAAGAGTTATACGCCTATTTGATGGGCAGATAAACAAGCAGGAATATAATAAAAAACGGTAGATTATGTTGGCTTTTTTTGGTCTTAAACGCACATTTAAACTGGGTGTGAAGAGTATTTGGATGCATAGGCTGCGTTCAACTCTGACGGCACTGGGTATTATTTTTGGCGTATCTTCAGTTATTGCTATGCTCGCCATAGGGGAAGGCGCCAGTAGAGAAGCACAGGCAAAGATTGCTCAGCTCGGCAGCCAGAATATCATAGTTGAGACCGTTAAACCCCCTGAAGAACAAAGCTCTGCCGGCCAACAGCAAACCCAGGTTATATATGGCCTGACCTATGACGATGCGGAGCGTTTCCACGAGGCAATTCCCGATGTCGAGGTTATTGTCCCGACTCGAATATTGTCCAAGGAAGCGATTTACAGAGGTAAAAGAACAGCCATTGAAATAGTCGGCACAGTGCCCTGGCATCCTGAAGTATCGAATATTAAGGTAAAGTATGGCAGGTTTTTGTGTTCAATAGATAACAAATATAAAAAAGGTGTGTGTGTTGTTGATGAAAAAATTGTCAGGGACCTTTTTGTAATTGATGACCCTCTTGACCAGTTTGTAAAGATAGGGTCTGATTATTATCGCGTTGTGGGGATTGTGTCTTCTTCAGTCAGCGGCAATGCCACAGCCAAAGGCGGAGGCGGTTTGGGTCTGGGCGGCCAGCAGGCAACACAACAGACAGCCGGCGCCAATCTTGGTCGAATCTATATCCCCGTTACCACGGTCAGTGACCGCTTCGGGGAGACAACTCAGACGATTTCCAGCGGAAGCGGACGAACGATGGAAACAGTTGAGTTACAGGAAATAATCGTCAAAGCACAAAATCTTGACCACGTTCTTGTAGTTCGAAAAAGTGTGGATTCACTTTTGTCGATGTTTCACAAGAAAAAGGACTTTAAAGTAACTGTCCCTCTGGAGCTAATGCAGCAGGCAAAAAGCCTACAGCGAATTTTCACAATTGTTCTGGGGTCTATAGCCGCAATTTCGCTGCTGGTCGGCGGCATAGGAATTATGAATATTATGCTTGCCACCGTTAGCGAACGTACACGAGAAATTGGTATCCGCAGGGCGCTGGGGGCTAAAAAACGGGACATTATATTCCAGTTCCTTATGGAGACGTTGATTTTAACATTAGCCGGCGGTTTATTGGGTATCGCTCTCGGCTCTTCTATACCTTTCTTTGTATCCCATTTCGGAGATATGCCTACGGCTATTACGACCCAGTCGTTGATTCTTGCATTTGGCATCAGTGCAGGAGTAGGTATTATATTTGGTTTGTATCCGGCCTACCGTGCAGCTAATATGGACCCGATTGAATCTCTGCGACACGAATAATAATCCCAACATAGAGCACATTATTTAGCCCCGTCATCCTTCGACTTCGCTCAGGACGGGTTTATGGCGGGGTTGATATGGCAGGGTTGATATGGCGGGGTCGATATGGCGGGGTCGATATGGCGGGGTCGATATGGCGGGGTCGAAATTGATTGTTACTTTTGGGTTGAGTATTTGGATATTACCTTGCGCATCAGATTTGTATTGCCATCAACACCGGTAAATAGCTTGAATTGCGCCTTAGCCTGATTAACAAACATTCTATCGCCTTTTATACAGGTGGCGTTTATTTGTCGGGCTTCTTTGAGCAAAAGAGTCTCCGGCGGGTTGTAAATTGTATCAAAGACCGCCATCGAGCTTTTAAGGTATTCTTTGGGGACGATTGTTGCTTCTGTATTCGGGTACATACCTATGCTTGTACAGTTTATAACCAGACTTGCACCCAGATTTGGCAAATCGTCCAACGGCGCAAAATCACAGTTGAACTGCTGTGCCAAAAGCTGCGCCTTTTCTATTGTGCGGTTGTAAATCCTGATTTTTGCACCGGCCTGGCTTAGACCTGCAATTATCGCCCGTGATACCCCCCCTGCCCCGATAATTGCTACGGACATATCTTTCAGCTCGGCTCTGGTGATTTTCATTCCTGCGGTTATTGCATCCAGTGCAGCGTCCAGGTCGGTATTGTATGCCTTTATGTTGCCATCCTGACTGATAACGAGAGTATTAACAGCACCGACTTTTTCTGCCAAAGGTTCAATGGAATCCTTATTTTGCCGGACAAAATTTAGCGCATTTTGCTTATACGGCATCGTTACGCTAAAGCCGCGAAAATGCAGCCATTTTCGTAAAATGATATTTCGCAGGAAAAAATCAAACTCCTGCTGTTGGCCCTGCACAAGCAGCGGCAGATACAGCCTGTTCATTTTCATAGCAGCAAAACAGGCATTATGAATGGCAGGGCTAAGCGAATGTTCAACAGGGTCGGCTATAACGCCGAATAATTCTGTCTGAGCATCGATATTGTCATAGCGGTACAATTGCCTGAACTGTTCTACGGTCGGCTGACCCGGTGCTGTTTGGCTCTGTTCGTCTATGCTCGCAAATGTTACAAAGCTGCCAAGCTTCTTTGCTATGATTCTGCTTATAAGCCCTGCCCTGCCCATACAGAAAACAATCCGCTCGCCGCTGGTCTGGTGCAGCAAATCAAACGCATCGAAGCAGTCGTTAATATGATTGGCTGTATAAACAATCTTTGGTATTGTGCCGGGGCAGATATTTGAAATGGTGCGGAATATTCTGCCTATGTTGGCTGGTTTTGCCTGGAAATTGTGCGACGATAGTATCAGCCTTGACCGGTGAGTCTGCGCAACAGCCTGTCTTAATTTCCCCTGACTGGTGGATGTCTTATAGTTTTCGTATTCAAAATCTATAAAATCCGCACCGGCCTTCAGTGCTGCCATTAAAACTTCGACTCGCAATTTCTCTGGATAATCTTTTGCCCCGCCCTGTCGTTTGTCCCGGCAGGTTACAATGATGGGGATTTTCCTGCCGCATTTTTCCTTTGCGATATTAGTGAGTTTTGTTACAAGCCCGGCATCCAGAGCCTCCAGATAATCCGTGCGTAATTCGAGCATTTCAGCCCTCGCCTTCAGGGCTGCGTCAATTTGCTGCTGTGCCTGCTCTAAATCGTTAGCTGCTATTGGAATCGCTAAATATGTCATAGTAATTAAGATATAGCAATAAACTGCCGCAAAAGCAACAGGAAATGTGATTCTGCAAGATGATGATTATGTTCCTTAAAGCTGCATATAATTTTCAGATTTTGCCTCTTGAATATAAAGGTATTTTCCTCTATTATATTGTTCAATTGTGCGGTTATAAAGTTAGAACGTCTGAAAGTTAAGATATGAGGCTTTATTATGACAGTATTTGAAACCATCCAGAAACGGTACTCCTGCAGGGCTTATCAGGAGAAAAAAATAGAAAAGGAAAAACTTGCTCAGCTTCTTGAAGCTGCTCGGCTGGCGCCTTCAGCCAAGAATTTGCAGGACTGGCGTTTCATAGTGGTAACCGATGAAGATACGAAAGCCCGTGTCGCAGAGCAGACCAACAGGCCTGCCGCCTTTGGAAAGGCACCTGTTATAATTGTCGCCTGCAGCAACAGCGATTATGTGATGAGTTCAGGCCAGGCGGTTGCCCCGATAGATGTGGCTATCGCTTTAGAGCATATTTGCCTGACGGCGACGGAACTGGGCCTGGCGACTTGCTGGCTCGGTGCTTTTAATACCGAAAATGTCAGGCGGATTCTGGGTATTCCAGCCGATATAAATATTGTAGAGATGTTAGCTGTCGGCTACCCAGCCGAGCCGGGCAAACCGAATAACAGAGAGCCGCTCGAAAAAATCGTCTGCTATAACAAATGGCAGTTTTGAGAATTGAGTTTTGAGTTATTAGTTGACTCAAAACTAAAAACTTAGAACTAAAAACTAATATTTGATTTTTGGGGACGTGGTGTAACGGGAGCACATCGCGGTCGCATCGCGGGAATGAGGGTTCGATTCCCTTCGTCTCCATTTAGTTCGCCGAGATGAAACTTGGTAGAGTGGCAGCTTGCCCCACTATTATTATTTAATGGTTGACATATATTATGTACTCGCATTCGGCGAATTCCGAATTAATTATGGGTTAAAACGATGGAAACAGATGAAAACCTACAAG
>CAZYWY010000022.1:0-11080 GCA_964651605.1 uncultured Pirellulales bacterium
GAACTTATTGTATGGAATTTGACATTTGCAAAATTGCCGAATTTAAAGTATGAGGTCTGTACCCTGGAAGATGGGCTTAATAGCTTTACGTGGGTTGCGTACTTACTTTCCACTATTTTAGGGAGAACAAATGTAATTTCCAAGCCGAACTGGTCTAACGCTTTAGTCAAGCCATAACAAGCAGTACCAAGTCCACCACTGATAAAGGGTGGGAATTCCCAGCCTAACATGAAAATTCTCATAGTACTATTTCGCTTCCTAAGTTAGCTATTTTCTACAAAAAACCCAACCTAACAGGGTCAGGTTTTTCAAAGGCTCGAATCCTAAAAGTACCCCTGTCCTCAAATAATTTTCTCGATACCTTTTACTGCTTCAGAAATACCTTCGAGCTTTAATAAAGCCCGATAACAAATACAATAAACCGCCTCTATTTATAGTGGAAATTACGTCTTTTGCTCCACTTCCTAATAATATAGGTCGGGTTTTTATAGGACATTTATTCACTAAATTTTCCTAAAAAACCGTTTTTTTAATATTGTTATCAATATTTTATGGGGCTAAAACCAAATGCCATCTCCGATGCCATATCGAAGCATCAGACAATTTGCGAAAAGCACACTATTACAAAGGGTTATATATAAGAAGCACTTAGTGTGAATGTTAATTCTAAAGTTTGCAACCAAAGCGCCTATTTTACAAATCCTGTGGCTTAACTGTGCTGCGACGGTTGGCCTTTGTACGGGCTATTGCATCATCAAGCATAGCATAGACTTTATTGCTGATTGCCTCAAAAGTGTCGGCTGAGGTCATCATTTTTTTGCTCTTTACATAGGCCCTTACTTTGCTGCTTACGATCAAAGATTCTTTTTTTGCTGCCATTAGAAATACCTCCTTTTAAATAAACTTTCGTAATAGTCCGTTAGCACATCCGTATGTCCGGCACTTAATATTATTCTTATTACTCATACATCGTATATTGTACGTTTGCAACAAAAAAATGTTAAAGAAATATCATTTTTTTAAAAATAATGAAGAAAGACAATATATTTATACCGATAAAAAAGCAGAGCAGCAATTATATTTTTTCTATATGGATAATTTTTAATAAATTGCCGGTCTCAATTTGACGAAATTATTGGGTGGATAAATAGAATAGTAAAAGAGTAAATGAGTAAAATCATCAACTAATAAACTTATTTGCTCAGGGACTCAATTGGAGAAAGACAAAATGGCAAGAAGAGCAAAAAAAACTCAAAAATCGCAGGCTAAGCTCGAAGGGTATGTTGTTGTTACCTTTGCTGAAGATATTGGGCAGGCTTTGGAATATAAGACCTTATTGGATGACAATGACATCCCGTCAATCGTAAGTGAGCGGTCCGAATCATCGGCAGAAGCAACAGAAACACAGGAAATCGCAGTGATGGTCCCCGAGGAGTATCTTGACGAGGCACACGTAATAATTGAATCCCAGCAGACTTATGATGATTTCTGCGATTTTGCAATGGGCGATGAATCCGACAGTGATTTGGATAATGACATTTTCGAGGACGAGTTCTAATATGAGCAATCACGAACATCCGATGGAACGGCGTTGTATTGAAGACCGCAGGATATCTATGGTTGACAGACGCCTGGGGCTGGACCGCAGGCGGGGGCCGGGCAGACGTCTTACAGATGAACGCAAATCTGCCGAGGAAGGACAAATGTCTGAAGAACAATTTGCTTTCATTCTTGCAATAGAGGAGTATAAGAAGAAAAACTCAAGACCATTCCCAACCTGGACAGAAGTGCTTGAGATTATAAAGGCTCTCGGATACCGCAAGGTAGCACAGCCGCAGCAACTCGGAAAACCGTAAAAGCAGAAAAGTTGTGCCTCCCTTTGTCCTGATGCCGATATGGACTGACGAAAAAGGCAACAGCGGAAGTTGTAAAGTGTCCAACCCGCAATAACAGACTATACAAGTCTTGAAATATTCATGTCGTATATTATTTCCATGCCTGTTGGATGGACTGATACTGTCATTGGATATCATTGATTCTGATTTTTATGGTTACAAAATCAAGTGATTTGTTGTCACTGGCGATGAATGTAATCTCATACAGGCCAGCAGTTTCCGGTGTCCAGTCGAATGTATTTTCAGAAAAGACCGCACCGTCTGGCAGTCCCGCTGCTGCAAAATACAAAGTGTCACCATCAATATCGAAGGCCGATACGACAAAACTCAAGGGGCTTTCAACCAAATTATTCTGGTCGCTTATGGAATTGAAAACTGGGACTGCATTATTTGCGTTCGACCAGTTGCCATAATAGAACATCAGGTCATTTGAATCAACAATTCCATTTCTGTTTATGTCCTGCTTCAGTGGTGCATCACTGGAATTCCATTTGTCGGCCAGTAGTAGTACATCAAGCCAGCTTATCAGGTCATCGCAGTTCAAATCTCTGATGTTACCAACTTTAGACAGTGACATACTGGCCTGAGCCGTGCCGCCGTAAGCGCCCATATTTATTCGTTTTCCGTGCGGCCATAATTCGGCAGTCCAGTTAGAATTGGGGTCGCCGGCATCTATGCACGGGCTGTGAACACCGTCAAAAACCCATTTTTTGCTGTTCGGGTCCCATCGGCCTGTCCGGGATTTTAAGTGATAGTTACCATTGTTAGAATCGGCAAAAAGCGGGTCTATGTTTATATTACCTATGCCGGCCCAGCCGCCTTTGATGTCGCTGAAAGATAATACTGGGTCACCATAGATTTCCTGGGGATTGTCATCCCAGAAGATGCAATTATTTATAATAGTCTTGCCCAGTCCGGTGGCGTAAATCCCGCCGCCATTTGTGTTAGTCGAGTTTTCTGTGAAGGTACAGTTTATTATGGTGGCGCCGCTGTAATAGTTATGGATACCGCCGCCGGAGTTGTTGGCGAAGTTCCCTTTGAAGATACAATTTGTAATGATTGGACTGCTGTAGTAGTTAGAGATACCACCGCCATAGTTGGCTATGTTTGCGAGGAATATGCAGTTTTTAATCGTTGGGTTGCTGTAGTAATTAAACAATCCGCCGCCGTACCCTCGAATAAATATTGCATTTGAAATGGTGAAACCGTCTAAAATACAATTGACTGTTTCTCCGCTATGAAGATAAAAACCGGGTATTTTATTTTCACCATCGATAATACAATTTTCGGGGCCTTCCAGACTGCGAATGATAATATTCTTGCCCAGCAAATCAATACCTTCACTGTCACCTTCGTTTTTATAAATGCCCGACAGTACAATAATTTTGTCTCCATCAACCGAATTTTTAATTGCCTCCTGAATGGAATCGAAGGGATGCTCTAAAGAGCCATCTTCATTCGGGTCGCTGATATAGGGATCACCAGGTCCTAGGTCATTGGGTGCATTATCATCAACAAACAACACAAATTGTTGTGGATTCATTGCCAGCTTAACCGCAGCATAAGCATCCACGCAACCAAGTCCATAAAGTTCATCCCAGCCCGAAGGTCCTAAATCTCTGGCAGAATGTAAGAGGATATTTTGCACCTCGGTTTTTGTTAAATTCGGGTCAATAGAAAGAATCAGAGCAGCAACTCCTGCGACTATCGGACAGGAGCCTGATGTGCCTCCCATTAAATCTGTGTAATCTTTTATAGAGCTGTTGCGATTATTATAACCGGCGTTGCCGGTGATGTCCGTAGTCCACAAATCACCTAACAAACTTGCATTGCCGCTGGGTGCGACAATGTCCAGTTGTGTCCCTGATGCGCTGTAGTACCATCGCTGGTCTTTACTATTTATGGCGCCTACTGCGATTGTTTCAGGAAATACCGCTGGGGAAAAAACAGGGCCGCCGTTTGCCCAGTTGCCCGCCGAAGCCAGGACGACACATCCTTTTCCTTTTCTTCCAATCCCGTTTTTTGCAGTAACATCCTGTATAGCAGAGTGAAGGACCTCTGAGGAATAAGTACCACCCCAACTGTTGCTTAGAATGTCAGCGCCGCTTACGGCAGCATATCTTATTGCAGTGGCTATCTGAGCGTATGTAATGAATCCTGCGGAATTCGCTATTCTGATGGGCATTATTTTGCAGTTCCAGGTAACGCCGGTTACACCAATACTATTATTGCCCTGTGCTGCTGTCAAACCGGCACAAGCCGTGCCGTGTGCATCGTTGGAGGAAGGTTGCAGATTATTATCGTTGTCAATGAAATCCCAGCCATGCACATCGTCAATTTTTCCGTTTTTATCATCATCGATTCCATTATTTGGAATCTCATTTGGATTGGTATATATGTTATTCACTAAATCCGGATGTGTTATATCGACACCTTCGTCTAAAACGGCAATAACAATGTTAGGGTCTCCGGTTGTTATTTCCCAGGCTTTGGGAGCGTTGATATCAGCATTTGGAGTGCCTCCAGATTGTCCGGTATTATTGAGATGCCACTGATTCGGGAAGTACATATCGTCGGGCATAACGCCGCTGCACAGGATGGGTTCAGATGCAAGATTCGGCGTTGCCCATTCTATAAAAGGCAACTGGTTGAGTTGTTCAACAGCGAGAAATACCGCATTGGCATCCGTCCCGACTACATCCAGAAGATATTGACGCTCTGTGAATTCGAGCCTTTTGTTGATTACAAGACCCAGTTGTTCGCATTGCATCTGAAAGTCGGTCTCACTGCCGGCTTTGATACAAGCCACTATTTCAGGTATGACTGCAATTGTCTGGCCGTTAATAGAGAAAAGAGGAGCGGAGTATGTAACCGCTGCCGAGTTTTGAATTTTAGTTTCAGATTTGCCTGTTTGTGTTTCATTAAATACTACCGAGATTCCCTGGCAGCCGGCTATTCCGACCTGCCGGTTTTCACCGGCATTAACAAGGCTTAATGTACCGTTGCTAAGCCAGGCTGAATCGGTTTGTTCTTTTCTCTGGACTACATATCCGAGGTCAGGTCGGGGTGTAAAGGTGAGTATTTCACCGCCTGAGATTGCGGAAAAATTTGTTCTTTCCTTCGCTGTTACGGTGGAGGCTGTAATAAACAGCAAAACCAAAAATAAGTAGAAATGGAAATGTAAAAGGTTAAAACTGCCCCGGCGAACTGGTTTGACTATTTGCATATAATTAGTCTTTCGCTAAGGTTGTTTGCCGAGCCAGTATTCGGCCAGAATGGCAAAATCCGTAAAATTCACAATGTTATCTTTGTTGATGTCGGCCTGGGTTGGAAGTGGCAGGTCAAAAATCCCTGTGCCGCGTGTGGCTGTATAGGCAATTTCCGGAGCAGACAGGGCATAGTTGAAGATTTGCAGTTCGTCGATAAGGCCGTCGTATCCGCCATACCAGCCCGAACCTATTAGGAAGTATTCGACGTTTGTTATCGGCGAGTTCGAGTCTGTTCTGCTGTCTATTAGTTTGCCGTTGAGGAAAATCTGCATTATGCCGGTTCCGGCGTCTTTGGTAAAAGCCCAGTGATTCCACTGCTGCTGCCAGTTCTGTTTATATCTGTGATTACCGCAGAGGCGATTTTTAATCGGCCCTGCCTGCGGGTTGCCGCAGTCCCAGTTGTATCTGCCCGGTTCTTTCCAGCAGCCCAGATTAATCGCTATTGCCGGGTTGCTGTCGTTATAGTCAAAATTTGTACAGAATAAAGTGTCTGTATGATGGATGGAAGGAGTTCCTTTTTGCCAAAAACATATAGTTATAGCATTGGCGATTTTAGAAAAAATATTTTCTGCGTTGAGTACCCGCACATCGTCACCGTAACCGTCGAATTTGACAGCCTGGCCGAAAAATCCCTCCTCGAAAAATGCGTCACCTGTTAGATAAGCATTTGTATCGCCGATACAGTCATTGGTGTCACCATCGAATTTATACCATGCAACAGGTTCGGCCGGGGCAGCGACCGGCAGGATATTGTATCCGCTTTCGAGCCAGTTATCCGCCATTTCATCGAGGTCTTTGAAATCCACGGTGCAGTCGCAGTCGAAATCGGCAGGGGGGCCGCTCTGCTGCGGACAAAACGAGGAATATAAAATAATATCATCAAAATAAACAGTACCTGTGAGGTCACTGGTTGAGTTCGGGTCTTCGCTGATAAAGCCGATATAAAGATATTTGATGTTGCTGAAATCGACATTGTTGGCTTCGGGTGTATTGTCGAGGTCGATTGCCCATTGCTGCCATTTTTCCTTGCGCAGGTTATAAGGGTCGTCAGGAGCATTCGGGTCTTGCGGGTAATAATAAATCACACAGTTGTTACCGTCACTCAAAGCAAGTCCCCACCTGACGGCGGGATTGTTGCTTTGCAAGCCGTAAAAGTATAACGACAGAGTCTTGTGGTCTATTTTGCTCCAGTCGTAAGCGGGCTCAAAAGAACACATCACTTCTGAGAACATGAAAGGTTCACCGCGGCAAAAGTATTTATATTCCATCGCCTTGTAGCATCCGTGACTAATATTGCTGGTTAAAGAGTTCCGTCCCCAGCCTGTTTCTTCCCACATGGTGCTGTGGTTTTCATTCTGCGAGGATTCAAAATCCTCCACGAGCAGGGCGTCTGTAGTTTTGAATTGCCAGATGTCTCCGGTCCAGACAATATTATCAGCCTGATTCACTTCGTCGATTCGCCAGTAATAAGTCTTGCCCAGTTCGAGAGTTCCCGGATTGAAATTGGTCATTTGCCGAGTACAAAGAGGTGTTGCATTTACATCCACATCGGCGAGTGTTTCACCGAAATAAACATTATGGGAATCGGCAAAGCAGCCGGACGACCAGTAAAGCCTGGTCTCGAATGGTACGTTCTTGACCTCATCCGGCGGGCAGGGATTGCTGGCGACATCCAGACAGTTTGTGTCTGTTCGTGCCTTCACCCAGGACAGGTCGAATCCCGGCGAGCCGCCGCCAAAATCGAGGCCGACAATCCTTATAGCAGACGGCTCAAATGGCAGTTTTGGTAAAAGGTCGGCTACGTCAAAGCCTATCAGAGTTGGACCTTTTTCGCCGGTGTTTTCTACCGAGGCCTGACCGAGCAAGAATTCATTTCCGAGACCATCGGTTAAAAAAACAAGAACCTGCTCGCCCATCGGGTCGAGCTCAACCATCTGGATATCATCGTCGGGGCCATCTACGATTCGACCCGGAAATTTCAGTTCGACCCAGTGGTCTAAGGGGATGGTTACACCGGATTTGTTGAATGCCGGTGGCGGCCCGACAAGATATTTTGCGGGATTTACACGGACAGGCCAGTCGCCGTCGGCGTCCATTCCCATCCAGCATTCACCGTCCGGATTATACTTATAAATAAGATAAGAAGGATAATTGAGGCTGCTGCCGGCAACAGGCGCAGAGACCACAAAAATCAGGAAAATGCCCATCAGAACTAAAGTGAAATATTTTACCACTACAACCCTCCGGCTGGGTAGCAAATTTTGCTTCTATAACCCTCTTATATTTTATTATAATAACCCGATAATAACTTTAATATTAACATACTTTTTGCCGAAAAGCAAGATAAAAGCTCAGATGAGTTGCCTGGCTGGTAATAATTTTGCATATCAGGCTGGTTTTTTATCAATTTTTGCCATTGGTTCATCGGATTCGACAATTCTATCAAAATCTGATAGACTAATCCATTATGACCGGCGATTTGACAGAAAAAACGCTCGATGAGATTGAGCAGCTCGTTTTAGAGATGGAACAGAGAAAATATCTGGCCGGTTACATATTTAACTTTATCCACGCCCGCAATATTAAGGTTCTTTCTGAAATAACCGTCCTGAGCAAGCTCTTCCGCCGGCAGCTTG
The DNA here is from genome assembly GCA_964651605.1 of uncultured Pirellulales bacterium. Lineage (GTDB taxonomy): Bacteria > Planctomycetota > Phycisphaerae > Sedimentisphaerales > Anaerobacaceae > JAFGPS01. The sequence goes on from CAZYWY010000022.1 coordinate 7,801, forward strand.
CTGAGCAGGGCTTTTATATTGGCTGCTCTTTTTGTGCTACTGCAATGATGGCTTTTAAGAGAAATCTGTCAGCCGGCGAAATCTTATGCCAGGTCAATGCCGTCGAAGCTCAGGACGAAAAAATCACAAATATAGTATATAGGGATGGGCGAGCCGCTTCTTAATTACGATGTCGTCCTCAGGTCGCTTGCGATATTGAATCATCCCAAAGGCAGGAATATCGGCATCAGGCATATAACTGTCAGCATGTGCGGGATAGTCCCCGCCATTAAAAAACTCGCCGGCCAGTCATTGCAACCCCGTCTGGCAGTGTCACTCAATGCACCGAGTGATGAATTACGTACACAACTTATGCCGGTTAATGTCAGATTTCCCATATCAGAGTTGCTCGATGGTTTTAGCTGCAACGTGAATCTGATTGAGCATAATCCATATCCGGGCTGCAAATATCAGGGAAGCAGCAGTGAACGGATTAACAGTTTTGCTTCAATTCTGGATAAAGCTGGTATTGAAACTGTGACTCGCTTCAGGATGGGCCGAGATATAAATGCCGCCTGCGGGCAGCTTGGAATTTATAAAAATTAAATATTAAAATGCAAAAATCAAAATTGTGGAGTCCGCCTTCGGCGGACGACTCCTTAATTTTGATATTTGCATTTTTAATTTTTACTGGGACGTTGGTTCTTTGGCTTTTTCGCCTTCGCTCTCGGTAACTTCCTGCTGCTCGGCAACTACCACTACATTTACCGTAGCAGTGAGGTTGTCTGTGTATTTAAGCTTTACCGAATGTGTGCCGACCTGCTTTATATGCTCCGTCAGCATTACTATATCATCCGCTACGGCAAAACCCTGTGCGCGCAGATTGGCGGCGATTTGCTCGGCTGTAATTGAGCCGTACAGATGACCCTGCTCGTTTGCCTTGGCAGACAGTACCGCTTCAGCTCCTTCAACCGCTTTGGCAGCCGCTTCGAGCCGTTTTACCTCCTGCAGGCGCTGCTCGGAGCGTTTGGCCTTTTCCTTGGCCAATGACCTGACAGTTCCTTCGCTGACCGGTTTGGCCAGACCCTGCGGCAGCAGGTAGTTCCTGGCATATCCTGTGCTGACTTCCACGATGTCACCAAACCATCCGAGTTTTTTGATATCTTCACAAAGCAATACTTTCATATTGTAATCCTTTCTTTTAGTCGATAGTTGTTAGTCGTTAGTAGATAGTAATTTTAAAAATTCATATAACCAACATCGGACAACTAACAACATTTTTATGTTCCGGCGCAGCTACGTAGTAAAGGGCAACAATGCCATATATCTGGCTCTTTTGATTGCCCTTTTTGCCTTTCGCTGGCAATGGGCGCAGTTGCCGCTGCGCTTGCGGGAATATATTTTGCCGCGATTGGTCAGCAGTTTTTGCAGGGTGGGGATGTCTTTATAATCTATATAGTCGATGCCCCTTCTGCAAAAACGACACTGTGTCTGCTCGCGAGTTCCTGCTATATTAGGTTTTGTTTTGTTGTCCTCTTTGTTTTGCATAATCTGCCTTTCATGAGTTTCGAGTTTTGAGTCTTTAGTTTTGAGTTGTAATGGCGTAAGCCGGTTCCCGTAAGGTATGGCTAAGCCCACTGTGGTCTCATAACTCAAAACTCATAACTCAAAACTTTTAAAACGGTATATCGTCATTGTTGTTTTTCTGAGAATTTACATCAGCATCGTTCCGTGAATCCGGCACAGCCTGCTGGTCGCTGCCGGATTGTCCGGAGCCGGACTGGCCCGAGCCGGACTGCCCGCTTCCGAGGAACTGGAAGTTTTCAACTGTAACTCTGTGTTTGCTTCGTTTGGTGCCGTCCTGAGCGGTCCAACTGTCGAACGTCAGCCTGCCTTCGATAAAGACCTGTCTGCCTTTGGTAAGGTATTTGTTGATGGTCTCGGCCGTCTTGCCGAATGCCCGGCAGTCAACAAAGCAGGTCTCCTCGCGTGCAGAGCCGTCCTGGCCGGTCCATCTGCGGTTCACTGCCAGCCCGAAATCGACAACTGCCGTCTGACTCGGCGTATATGACAACTGTGGATCGCGGGTCAGATTGCCCAATAATAAAATTTTATTAAAATTAGCCATAAGCACTCTCTATTTCTGTTCTGTGTATAACTTATAGATAACACCGAGTTATGATATCTTGCAGCCGAAAATTATAACGGCTGTTCACTTTCTTCGATGTCCTTATCGTCAGCCTCGATATCCTGCTCAACAACAGCAGCTTCCTGAGTCTGAGTTTCCTCGGCCTGTTCGGTTTCCGTGGCCTGTTCGGTTTCCGTGGCCTGTTCGGTTTCCGTGGACCGTTCGGTTTCCTCGGCCTGCGGCTGGGAACCCATTTTCTCTGCTGCGGCGACGGGAGTTTCTTTTTCCATATCTGCAGCGGTCATTAGCTCGGCATTGAGAATCAAAACTCGGATAATCTGGTCAGACAGCCGGACAGCATTTTCTATCTCCCGGATTTTGCTGCCATTGACCTTGAAATAGCACAGGATATAGGTCCCACGCGCAATGCTTCTGATATTGTAGGTTAATTTTCTGTCGTCCCATTTCTTTAATGAGACAATTTCCGCATCGGCTTTTTCAAGTATTGTTCTGATGGTCTTGACGATGCCGTCCCAGTCTGCGTTTGCCAGAACTGAGTCCACAAGAAACATCCCTTCATACAATTTGTTACCAGTCGTAGTTTCCAAACTAATTACCTCCCGTTGAACTTCTAATTTCGTATTTTGTCATAATCTTTATATACAAGTAACGCTTAAATTCCATTGAATATGTTCATTGCCGTCTCGATGCCAAGTTCGACCCAGCAAATAACTGCATCACGCGCCTTCTCAATTGCCTCATCCAGCAGCGGTCTTTGCTCTTTCGCAGGCCGGCCGAGGACATAATCGACCTGATTTTCGTTTTCGCAGGCTCCAATACCGACTCTGCATCGTGCAAACTCATTCGTACTGAGTTTTTCTATTATATCTGTCAGGCCGTTATGCCCGCCCGCCGAACCTGCAGGCCGCAGGCGAATTCTGCCCGGCTCAAGAGCCATATCGTCACTTACCACCAGCAGGTCGCCTGGTTTTAGCTTGTAGAACCCCATAGCAGTTGCAACTGCCTGGCCGCTGCGGTTCATAAACTCCCACGGCTTCAGTAATATTAACTTTTTATCTGCGAGCTGCCCTTGGCCAAAACGGGCGGCAAATTTTCTTTTGTTGACTTCTATCTTCAGCGTTTCGGCCACAGAATCAATTACTTTGAATCCAA
>CAZYWY010000023.1:0-11013 GCA_964651605.1 uncultured Pirellulales bacterium
AACGGCTGGCCTGTGGCGCTCAATTTTCTCGACCAGGCAGGAGATGGGGCGCTGGCAATACCGAATACTGTGGCTGTTATCGCCGGCTGCCCGCATCCTGAGCGGGCTAAAGAGTTGATGGATTTTCTTCTAAGCGAGCAGGTCGAGCAGATGCTGGTTCAAAGCGATTCGCATAACAGCCCTGTTCATCCGGCTTTGGCGGAAAAGTATAAACAATATGCAATCTCGAATCCTTTGAATATCGACTACGATAAAATCGCCGATGTATTGAATACATCCATTGAAACTGCACGAGAGATTCTTAAGTGAGAATTTTGAAAATTCAAACGAGGATTTTGACAGCGGCCTCGTTGGTACTCTGGGTAGTACTGATTATTTCGCCGCTTGCTGTTCTTGTTGCTGCTGCGCTCAAACCGGGCGTTGAATTACCGGCGAATCATCGCATTTACAGCTCTTTATTTAATTCTGTTTTTCTTGCTGCTGTTATCGCTGTTGTATCTGTCATATTAGGCTGGATTCCGGGACGACTGCTGGGTACGTGCGGCACTGGTCGTGATTTACTTCTTTTTGTGTTTTTGTTGCCGCTGGTGCTTCCGCGTTATGTTCTTTACTATGCCTGGTCGCTGCTGGCAAGCCCTACTACTGTTTTAGGTGCATATCTGTCGAGCAGAACCGAGCTTGCCAGACTTGTCGGTACTACAAGCTGTACTTTTGTGCTGATTATGTGGTACTGGCCTTTGGCGGCTTTATTGCTTGCCCAAGGCTGGCGAAAAATAGACCGTCAAATCTGGGACAATGCCTTAATCGATGCAAATGGTTTTGAAATCTTTCGAGCAGTTACACTTCCATTGCTCGGACGGGCATTGCTGCTGGCTTTTGGTGTGTGCTTTGTTTTGTCACTGTCGGATTTTGCTGCATATCATCTTGCCGGGATTAAAACGTTCGGCACGGAGCTGGCGGTTATCTATGAGCTTACCGGCTCGGATGCCTGCCTTGCCAGGGCTGCCTGGCCCGTGACTGTAATCGCCCTGCTTGTCGCTGTCACTGTAAGCAGAAACACATACTCCTGGAGTTTGGCGTCGAGTCCTGTCGGCCAAGTTGAATTCAAAGCACGAAGGCGGGATTTGGGTATTCTGTTTATTTTAATGACTGTTTCGATAGTAGCGCCAATACTAATTCTTGTGGGCAATATAAAAGATACGCAGGCATTTGGTGAGTTTTTTACTTTACATCGTGACGAGCTTGCCTGGTCGCTGGTGATAGCTGCAGCAGCAGCCTTTTTGGCCTATCTTCTTGCATTATCAGCTTTATATCTGGAAAAAATTATGGCAGGTCGTTTCATCGGCTTTGGCCGGTTATTATCTTTTGCTGCCAGAACCACATTGTTTTTTATAATGTTCATACCGGCATCCTTATTTGGGGCTGCCTTACTAAAAATGTCGGTTGCATTACACCTGCCGATAAGAGAAAGTTGGTATATCGTCTCGTTCGGTCAGGCCGGCCAGTTTGCCGGAATTGCACTGATTTTATTCTTAATGATGCGGCACGTTTCTGAAAAAGACCTGTCTGAGATGGCACGTCTTGATGGGGCGTCGCAGTTTCAGGTTTTCCGGCATATATACCTGCCTTATGCCTGGCCGATTTTGCTGGGCGGCTTCATTCTGATTATGATGTTCAGCGTTACCGAATTGCCGGCTACGATGATTTTGCTGCCTGCGGGTCTGCCGAATTTCGCACAGCGATTATTGAATCAGATGCACTATGCGCAAGACCAGCACGTGATTGTTTCCTGTCTGGCGCTGATTGGAGTATTTTTTGTTTTTTCGGCGGTTATTGTGCTGCTGCTTCGTGTGCTTAGGCTGCGTCAGCAGATGTTTCTGTTCATTATTGCAGCTTGTTTGTTTGTTCTGGCAGGCTGTAATGACAATTCAGACTCAGCGGTTCAGCCAAAAGTATTGACGATATTCGGGCGGACCGGTCAGGGACAATGTGAATTTATTTATCCGAGAGCCATCGATATAACCAGTGACGGTTCGTTGTTTATTGTAGATAAAACCGGTCGAATACAAAAGCTCAAGCCGGACGGCACATTTGTTGACAGCTTCAATATGCCTCTGATGGAATTGGGAAAACCGACAGGAATAACCGTAGGCCCTGACGGCAACCTGTATGTGGCAGATACCCATTATCATCGTGTGGTTGTTTTTTCGCCGGCTAATCAAATTATTCGCCAGTGGGGCTCATTCGGCGAGGAAAACGGTCAATTCATTTATCCAACAGACGTGACATTTTCAGGCGACGGCAGAATCTTCGTAAGCGAGTATGGCGGAAACGACCGTATCAGCGTATTTAACCAGCAGGGAGAGTTTCTTTATAGCTTTGGCAAGCCGGGCAGCGGCGAAGGCCAATTAGCCCGCCCGTCGGCTATTTGTGTGGACATCTCTTCGGGCATACTTTATGTAGCTGATGCCTGCAATCATCGAATTGCGATTTATAATTTTGACGGCCAGTTGCTCGGATACTTCGGCAGTCTCGGCGATGCAGCCGGGCAGTTGCGCTACCCCTATGATATAGCACTTATGGATAACGGCGTCCTGGTCGTCTGCGAATATGGAAATAATCGAATCCAATTATTCAGCCCCGAAGGTAAAAGCCTGGCTGTGTATGGCAAGGCCGGTCGTCAGCCCGGAGAGCTGGCATATCCCTGGGGACTGGCGGTGGACAGCCGGGAACGTGCTTATGTTGTCGATGCCGGTAATAACAGGATTCAGGTCTGGCAGCTATGAATTATAATTACGGTTTCCATTTCAGCCAGCCCTGGTGGCTGGCAGGATGTATCTTGCTGGTGCCGATTATCTGGCTGGCCTGGCGAAATCTTGCCGGTTTAAGTACCACCCGCCGGGTGATTGTAACTGTCCTTCGCTGTCTGGTTATAGTTGTGCTTTTATTGATGCTTTCTGTGCCGGTACTGACACGAAAGAGCCGGAATCTTAGTCTTATTATCGTCAGAGACATCAGTTTATCAATTCCCGCCGACCTTCAGCAAAAAAGCCTCGATTATCTGTCCCAGGCGGTTAAAAACAAGCTGCCTCAGGACAGGCTGGCCGTTGTGGATGTTGCCGAGTCGGTAAGCATTTCCACACTGCCTTCGAGTGGCACTGGCATTCATCAGCGTAATACGACGCTGACCGGCCAGCAAAGCAAATTGTCGGACGGAATCCAGATGGCGATGGCAATTGCGCCGCCTGATACGGCATCGAGAATATTATTTGCCAGCGAAGGTAATGAAACAGCCGGCGATTTGAAAAAGGCTGCTCAGGCCGCAGCAGCCAATCAGATTCCGATAGATATATTGCCTCTGCGCTACAAATATGATAATGAAGTTATTTTCAGGCGGCTTTCTGTACCGGCTACCGCCAGGAGTAATCAGACGGTTTCATTAAGGTTTATTCTGAACAGTACCACCAAAGCCACCGGCCAACTACAGTTGAATCTTAATGAGCAGCCTGTTGACCTTGACCCGAACAGTCCTGCCATTACAGTACCAATAGAACTGAATGCCGGTACAAATGTCAAAGTTGTATCTGTACCGTTAGGCTCTCGCGGTATTCACGAATTTGAAGCTATTTTTATACCTGATGAGCCGCAGACGGATAAAATCACAGCGAACAACCGTGCAACTGCCATAACCAATGTTACCGGGCCGGGGAACGTGATGGTGAGCGACACTGACGGCACAACCAATCAGGCAATAACACAAGTACTGAAGGAATCCGGTATTGATGTTCAATACTGCCCTGCTGCGGAGTTTCCTGACAGTTTGGCAAGGCTGATGAATACTGATGCAGTCATTCTGGTCAATACCGACTGTGCCAGTTTCACATATCAGCAGCAGGAGATGTTAAGCCGATATGTTACCGACCTTGGAGGAGGCCTGGTTATGCTCGGCGGGCCGCAGTCCTTCGGTGCCGGAGGCTGGATAGGTTCACCGACTGCCGAGGTGCTGCCTGTTGATTTGGACCCGCCCCAGAAAAAGCAGATGCCGAAAGGGGCTTTGGTTCTGATTATGCATGCCTGCGAGATGCCTCAGGGCAACTACTGGGGCAAAACGATTGCTTCTGCTGCGGTCAGGACTCTCAGCAGGCTCGATATGGTAGGAATTTTAGCTTATGGCTGGCAGCAGGGAAAAGGTAACTGGGTTTATCCGTTCTCAGAGGCAGGTGACAAAGAATCGGTTCTCTCGGCTATAAATCAAATGGTAATGGGTGATATGCCGAGCCTTCACGACCTCCTGCAGGAGGCGTATGATAAACTTAAAGATAGTGATGCCGCCCAGAAACACGTTATTATTATCACAGATGGTGACCCTCAGGACCCGTCCACAGAACTGCTCAATCTGTGTAAGGATGCGGGCATTACCTGTTCTACTGTGGGTATTTACCCGCATACAAGTAATGATTTGAACCGGCTGATACGTGTCGCACAGTTGACCAATGGCCGGTTTTATGAGGTAAAGGACCCAGCCACCCTGCCCCAGATATTTATTAAAGAGGCTCAGACCGTTCGGCGGGCTTTGATTATCGAAGAGACTTTTACGCCCCAGATGACTTACTCGCTCAGCGAGATTACCAGAGGATTGCCTGCCCAGCTCCCGCAACTCGATGGTTACGTAGTTACAGGCCCAAAGGGAGGTCTGAATCAGGTTGTCTTTACGAGTGACCAGTCAGACCCTATTTTTGCTGCCTGTCAGTCGGGGCTGGGGCGATGCGTTGCTTTTACAAGCTCGATTGACAGTCGATGGGCATCGCAATGGCTCTCCTGGGGCGGTCTTGCAAGGTTCTGGGAGCAGACGGTTCGCTGGGCAGCGAAACCGGCTCAGTCCGCCGATTTGGAAGTTTTCACTGACGTTCAGGGCAATCAGGTAACAATCAACGCAGAGGCGGTTGACCAGCAGGGCAAATTTATTCAATTTGCCAATATAGATGCACAGGTAATATCACCTGATGTATCAAGCAAGACATTCGAGCTGACTCAAATTGGTCCGGGAGAGTATTCGGGCCGGTTCGATGCAATAAATCCCGGCAGCTACATTGTGAATATACGCTACAAAAAATTCGGCGAAGATGCAAAAACCGGTATGGCTGTTTCCGCTGTAACAATTCCTTTCGCACCGGAGTTCCGTGACTTTTCCGACAATATGCCTCTATTAACTGAGGTTAGCCGTATAAGCGGCGGCAGAATATTAAACTGGGATTTTGCCGACCAGAATGGAGTCTCAGACCCGAATAAGGCGGAACTGTTTGACCATTTAGGATTAAAATTTCCCGAATCTCAAATGCCGCTTGTTCGCCCTTTTATATTTGTCTGGCTGGTATTATTCCTTTTGGATGTAGCTGCACGCAGGATTTTGCTGGATATTCGGGCAATGACCAGAAGGCTGGCTGCAATGTTGAGTTTCAGGAAAAGCCATCGCAAAGAAGATGCGACCCTGTCACGGCTGAAACTGAAAAAGCAGAAGGTTCATGAGCAGCTTTCTGCCCGTTCAACTGAGTCTGCTACGTCTGTCAAATATAAAGCTGATGAGAAATTTGAAGCAAAGCTGCCTTTGACGGAAACTATGCCTGTTATTGAAAGCAAAGAAGATAAGCCGGTTAAAAAGAAGGATGAGGCCAAGAAGGAAAGCCGGACTTCCACGCAGCAGGCCGAACATATCGAGAGGCTTCTGAAAGCCAAACGCGATGCCGACCATAAGATTCAAAAACCGGAAGGACCAAGCGATACAGCCGGCGATGAATTAAAAAGATAAACAGACAGAAGAAAATATGTAGAATCCTGGAGATAACTAAAATGGCACAAAAAGAAAAAAGCGTTGAGCAGCAAAGTCATGATTTTCGTCAAATGTTCAAATCATTACAGAGCGAAATAGGCAAAGTAATTGTCGGGTATGAGCCAATCGTCGAGAATGTTCTTATATCGATATTTTGCGGCGGTCATACTTTGCTGGAGGGTGTGCCGGGTCTTGGCAAGACGCTGCTGGTGCGGACGCTGAGCAATGTTCTTTCGCTCGATTTTCGCCGCATCCAGTTCACGCCGGATTTGATGCCGGCGGACATCATCGGCACAAATATCGTTATGGAAGACCAGTCAACCGGCAGACGCAGGTTTGAGTTTCAGACAGGCCCTATCTTCGGTCAAATCATTCTGGCCGATGAAATCAACCGGGCTACCCCCAAGACACAGTCGGCTATGCTGGAGGCAATGCAGGAACACTCGGTTACTACCGGCGGGCAAATTCGGAAACTACCTGAGCCATTTGTCGTCCTTGCGACTCAGAATCCCATCGAGCAGGAAGGGACATACCCCCTGCCGGAGGCACAGCTTGACCGTTTCTTTTTCAAGCTGCTCGTAATGTACACCAATCGCAGGGAACTTGGCGCTATTTTGGACCGCACAACAACCGGCGTTGAGCCTAAGGTGCAGGCTATAATCGGCGCCGAGCGAATAATAGAGGCTCAACATCTTGTTCAGCAGGTTGTCATAGCCGAGCATGTGCAGGATTACGCCATACGTATAGTGCTGGCAACACATCCACAGGGCGAGTTTGCCGCCGATGTCACCAACCGGTTCGTTCGCTTCGGCTCATCGCCGCGCGGCGTTCAGGCTATTGTGCTGTCGGCCAAAGTGCGTGCTCTGCTCGATGAGCGTTATCACGTCAGCTTCAGCGATGTTGAAACTTCGGCGCTGCCGGGGTTGAGACATCGAATCCTTCTGAACTTTGAAGGACAGGCCGAGGGAATAACAACCGATGAGGTAATCAAACAAATTCTCGAAAAAACTCCGAAAACTATGGAGCAGAAGCTCAATGTACCATGAAACAAAAACTACGCCGAAAAGACTGACGGACCTGCTCAACCCTGAATTTATGAGCCGTCTGGATTCGCTTGATGTCCTGAGCAGAAAAATCCTTCAGGGCAAACTTCAGGGCGAAAGACGCTCCAAACGCCGAGGCCAGAGTGTGGAATTCGCAGACTATCGTCAATATGTTGCCGGTGATGACCTGCGATTTCTGGACTGGAATGTGTACGGCAGACTGGAAAAACTCTTTCTGAAACTCTTTCTCGAGGAGCAGGATATGACAGTACATATCATAGCCGATATGAGTAACTCGATGAATCTGCCTGAGCCTTCAAAGGAACTTTTCATCAAGAAGCTGACAGCAGCTTTGGGTTATGTCAGCCTTGTTAATAACAACCGTGTTACAATAAGTTTTTTCGCCGACGGTATCGAGGGGCAGCTTGCCAATATGCGAGGCCGAGCTTATCTGCATAAAATGGCTGATTACCTTTTATCTGCCAGGTGCGGCGGCCTTTCTTATTTCGACAAAGCGGCAAGTCAACTCGTTGAGGCACGTACAGGTACCGGCATAACAATTGTTCTGAGCGATTTTTTATTTAAAGACGGGTATGAGTCCGGCCTGCGCAGGTTAATTGGCAGGCAGTACGACCTGTATGTTATTCAGGTGCTTTCCGAAAAGGAGCTTTCACCCAACCTGGACGGTGAACTGAAGCTGCTCGATGTTGAGGATAACGACATAGCTGAAATTACAGTTTCAAGGGCATTGCTGAAATATTATAAACGAACTATCGCTGCGTACTGCAATCAGCTCAGGGATTTTTGCACAGCTCGCGGGGCTGTGTATATACTTGCGAAATCCTCGGATTCCGTGGAGACTTTGGTGCTGAATTATTTGCGGCGGATTCGTCTGCTGCGATAACGGGCTTCCAGCCCGTGTCACAGAATGGTTGTGCTATATGAATATTTTGCCGGAGTAAGGAATTATGGAATGGCTTAGTCCATTAACCGCTCTATATGCTGCTGCGTTCACAATCCCGCTGCTGCTGCTTTTATATTTTCTCAAGCTCAAACGCCGTGAGCAGCTCGTATCCAGCACATTTTTATGGAAACGCGCGGTTCAGGACCTTCAGGTTAATGCCCCCTTCCAGAAATTAAGACGCAATATTTTGCTCCTGCTGCAACTGCTGATGCTTATTGCCATTTTGCTTGCTTTGGCCTGGCCGATTTTATCGCTGCTCAGCGGCCCTGCTCAGCGATACGTATTGCTGATAGACCATTCTGCCAGTATGAATACGGTTGATATCGCGCCGGGCGGCTCACAGGATTCATTGCCGCCGGCAGGGTCGGGACAGAGTCGTCTTGACAAGGCCAAACAGCAGGCGAAAGTTTTTGTTGAGTCTCTTCGCAGCGGGAAAATACTTTCGCTCAGAGATGAAAGCGACCAGACGATGGTCGTTACCTTCGATGAGCATTCGAGGGTAATGTGTAATTTTACGGCTGACAAAAAACAACTGATTTCTGCTATTGAAGCTATCGAGGCAGGTCACGGTAAATCTTCTTTAGCCCAGGCCGTTTTAGTTGCCGGCGCATTCGCTCAGTCACCCGGCACCGAGGCCAACAACCGCAGTGCCGAGAAGCCCCCCAAACTGCTCCTTTTCAGCGATGGTCGAATTACAGACCTTGGGCAACTTACAATAGGACCTGACGATATGACTTTCCACTGCATAGGCCAGACCGGCAGCAATATAGCTGTTACAGCTATGCAGGGGCAAAGGTCTTATGAGAATCCTGACGAGGTTGAGGTTTTTGCTACGATTGCCAATTATGATACGCAGGCAGTTACCACTGATATTCAACTTAGTATTAACAGCAATGTGCGTTCTGTAAAATCTGTTACTATTCCTGCAGCAGCCAAAAGCGAGAACGATTCCATAAAGCCCGGCAAGACAGCAGTGAATTTTTTACTGACGGGTGTAGATTCCGGGCTGCTTGAGGTCAGGCAGATGCATCCGGATTATCTGGCCTGCGATGATGCGGCCTGGTCGATTTTGCCTCCGCCCAAAAAACTGTCGGTTCTGCTTGTTACCAGAGGCAATATAGTGCTTGAATTGGCGCTGCAGGCTTGTTCGTTCTCGAAGTTTGAGATTCGTTCACCGGAACAATTCGAGGCTGCGGCAAATTCCGCGACGGCTGTTGAACAGCTATTCGATATTGTTGTGCTTGATAATTATCTGCCGGGGCTTATGAGTAAAGGGCGATACATTGTTTTTGGACAACCTCCGGATGGAATCGATGTAACCGTTACAGGCCGGCTGGAAAATCAGACTATCGCGGACTGGAGACAGAAGCACTCTGTGCTGAAATATGTGAATCTGACGAATTTATTTGCAGCGAAATGTTATCAAATAAACCTGCCTAATGATGCAGAAGTGCTTGCCGAATTCAACGAGACCCCGGCCATAGCGATTGTACGAAAGGCCGGCAGTATCTTCCTGCTTGCGGATTTTGATATCTTGCAGACTAACTGGCCGTTCGAGCCTGGTTTTGTTATGTTCTGTTATAATGCTGCTGCCTATCTTGGTATGCAAACTGTACAAAATCAACAAACCGAGCTGCCTGTTGGTGAGCCGATTATTGTCGAAGGTCTTGCGCCTGGAATTACAGCCGAGCTGGATGGTCCGGGCTTTTCCGGTGTGCAGGTACAGTCGAATTCTGCCGGAACTATTCGCTTTGCAAATACTTTTTTAGTCGGGCCTTACCGTCTGAGTGTACAAGGTCAGCCGGACAAATTTTTTGCCGTTAATCTGCTTGATGAACAGGAAAGCAATATTGCACCGAACCAAACTCTTGCTTTAACAGGGCAGCACATAGAAGCTCAGAGCGAGACCTTACGCCGGGCTAATGTTCCTTTGTGGCCTTATCTTGTCTTTTTTGTTTTAATTATTGCCTGTATTGAGTGGTTAGTATATACTCATAAAGTCAAAATTTAATGTCATAACAGTTTTAAGGCGAGGCGAAAATGTTATTCATTCGTAAAGTTTTAGTACTGGTTCTGACACTTAGCGTGACATCCACCACGCTTTACGGTAACCGCACTCAGATAAAAGATAAAGAACGCTTCAATGTAGATTTCTCCTGTGGCTGGAATGGCTATTATCGCCCGATGGAGTGGATGCCGGTTGAAATTGGAATCAGCACCATTCTTGAGGAGCCTTTCGGAGGTTCTGTAGTCATCTCGGCTCGTCAGGATGAAATGAACACTTTGAATATTTCTTCTGAATTTGTTGTCGTACAGGACAGTCCCTTCTATGTGCCGCTTGTTACAAAGCTGGCATTTGCTGCGGATAAGTGTCGTGTCAGGATAAATAATCAGCAGGGCCGGGAGCAGTGGAGCTATGACTATCCTTTGTGGGATTTCAGCGGAAGGAACCCTCCTTTGAAGGCTGTAAATGACAGAGATATTCTAATAGGTTTTACCGGACAGCAGGCAAATTTTAGTCTGTCTCGTCTGCCGGAGCAGTCTATCTGCCAGAGCCGCAACAACAGAGGAAGTGTGTATTTTGCAGACAAACAAACCAGAATGATTCCCTGGGACTGGACGGGATTTGCATCGTTGGATTTGTTTATTCTTTATAATCCCAGATGGGATACATTTAACGAGCATCAGCTAATGGCTATTGCACAATGGGTTCACAATGGCGGAAAATTGCTGCTGGTACTTGGGAATCAGCCATTTTCCAAAGATAATCCTCTTTCGGCTGTCCTTCCTATTGAAGTTCGTGACACAAAGCAGGTTACTATACCAGCGGAAATCCTGCAAAAGTGGGGTCTGCTTGCAGATGCGTCAGAAGTTGTTGCCTGTCAGCCTTTAGAATCACGTTCGCAGGGACAATTCCTGAATATTCACAAGACTTATGTCGAACAAGATTGTTTGTTTGCCGTCGGCAATGTTGGTTTTGGCCGAGTGGGAGTTCTGGCCTTCGACCCGCAGACATTAAGAAATGAGCAAAGGAACAAATCCGCGCAGTTCTGGGTATATATCACTAAGGAAATTATGGAACAAACGGACGGTTCGCAGAATATACCGGCGGGGTTTTCTCCGGGTGACTTCAGCCGAAGAATTGCATTTACTCTCGACCCAAAAAACAGCATCAATAC
>CAZYWY010000024.1:0-10916 GCA_964651605.1 uncultured Pirellulales bacterium
TAAGCCGAAATCGAAATAGTTACAAAGGCAGATGTACTGCGGGTAGCTCGCGGGCATATGCAGCCGGATAAAATGCAAATTTTAGTTGTGGGCAGACCGGAGGATTTCGACAAACCGCTATCTGTTCTGGGGCAGGTGCGTGAAATTGACATTACAATCCCGCCGGCAGATACAAAATAAGCAGAAGACATATCAGTCAATTTTAAGTTATGAGTTTTGGGTTTTGAATCAACAGTATAGCTTACGCCATTACAACTAATAACTCAAAACCAAGAACTCAAAGCTAATTTCAAGGGTGAAAGACGGGATTCGAACCCGCGACCCTTGGAACCACAATCCAATGCTCTATCCAACTGAGCTACTTCCACCAGAAAAACAGAAAAACTGCATTAGGAATATTCTAATGCAGTAATTGCTTATTTGTGCTGAATTATACTCTAATTCAACACTTACATCAACAGTGAATATTCAGGAGATCACCTTGTGAACCTGTGGCGATGAAAAACTTGCCAGTCTTTTGTGTGGCTGCCCTGCAGTATTACTTGAAATCAAACAACGACTGAGTTTTAATCATTGTCAACTGTTCAGGATAAGCAGCAAAAGTATGAACGTGAAGTTCTGTTTGTCTGGCCTCAAAATCAATATAACAGAACGGCTGAATACCATCCATTTCCAATTCTGCAAAATCAACAAATATACCCCTGTTGTGCGAGAAACGCTCAAGGTCGGTATAGCTTTGGCGGTACAGATTCGGACTCATTCTTTCAACCTGGAAGTCGGTCATATAACTGACACCCTTGCTGAGCGTGCATTTATGAGACCTCGGCCCGCGAAATTGAAAACGCTCCACAAGTCCTCTCGAAGGAAGCATCTGGCCCGGTGCACTTACCACCTCGGTCAGACAAACATCACCGACAAAAGCACTAACAACGTGCGTACAGCCTGTAACCCAGATAATAGTTTCGTATTTTTCAGTATTAAGCTGCCTGTTGGCATATATCTGGAAAAGCTCAGGATGCAAAGGACGCTGAAAAAGACTGAACATCAATTCTTCTACTGCTACGTTGATTTGCGGAGATTCCATACATCTTTCCCAATACAGTAATTTTTTGCTCTTCACATAGCGTTATTATACCAAAAAACAAACTGTGATTCAAGCCTTATATCAATACTGATAACGCAGTTATTGGTGCTTATGGGACGATTATTTTGCAACCTGTGCATAGCACGAGAGTAACAGTGCGATAGTTTTTTACAAAAAATATGAAAAAAAATGACGCTGCCGGTAATTTTACCGGCTGAAAAAACCGGCTCTGATAAAGACCGCAATAATATCGTAAAATGAATGAGTTCCTGCTGTAATCCCGAAACCCCGGATGGCGTAAAGAAAAGTAAAGTAAATGCCCGCAACCGTTCTGAACATAAATTTAGACCAGTCGAACGGGTCAACCGCATTTTCCCTGCCGGTGATAAAATCTATATGATGATACGCACTGAACAACCCGGCAGAGATAAGAACAGCAAGCGCAATCGCATTGCCGTGAGTGAGCCTGAATACATCCTGAAACAACATCAGCAACAAACAAATCAGGATTAAACGAAAGACAAGCTCTTCATAGATACCTGCACCAACACCGGTAACAATATCAGCCCAGAGTGATGTGTCCTTTTCAGATGTACTTCTGTTAATTTCAGGTGCGGCATTTTCAAGTGGCGGCAGATTGGAAAAACGAGCATTGGTTTCAACAGAAAGACGTCCGGGAGGTGATAAATTTGAATTCGCAGGCAGGGACGGATTCGCCGGTGAACCGAATGAATTCAAAAACAGCGTAAGAACTATTAACGGTACCGCAAGCAATATACATTCGACAATCATTGGCAGGAAATCCTCCAGCCAGATTATCCATTTTTTACCGGAGGTCAGTTGTTGTGAGAGCAAAATTACAATTACCACCAGCCCTGGCGCCATCCATGCGAATTTCTGGCCAAAATCAAAACCAACCGACTTAAGCCCCTGCTGTATCCAGACAAATGCTACCACACGAAGCTGCTGGCCGTTAAGAACATCCGTATTTATATAGAACGTCCCGATTTCATATAAAACAATAAAAGGAAGCAGAAATAAAACTGCGTAAATCGGACGGGACGTTCGCTCCAGATATGAATCTTTCGTAAAATTAAAAAAAGAATCCGTATTATATGTTTTTTTGCCCCCACCCTGTCTTGTTTCCCGTCTCGATGTATTTGCCATTAACAAATATTCTCTATTCCATTAGATATAATTCAAAATACAGCACACCTAATTTTTCCCTTTATTCTGAATTCTGAATTCTGTATTCTTGTTATTATATGTCAACACAGGAAACAATAACAGAAATTTATAGGCTGCTTTATGATGCTTTTGGTCCGCAGCACTGGTGGCCCGGCGAAACTCAGTTTGAAATAATTACAGGCGCCATACTAACGCAAAATACAAGCTGGACAAATGTCGAAAAGGCAATTAAAAATCTAAATACCGCCGACTGTTTAACACCGGAAAAACTGCACCAACTGAATCAGCAGCAGCTTGCCGAACTTATTCGCCCTGCCGGATATTACAACATAAAGGCAAAAAGGCTTAAGAATTTTTCTGACTGGCTGTTTGAAAATTACCACGGCAGTTTAACCGCCCTTGAAAATGTTAAGACTGAACAGCTAAGGTCCGAACTGCTAAATATCAAAGGCATCGGCTTTGAGACGGCTGATTCCATACTGCTTTATGCCTTCGACAGACCGGTCTTTGTCGTAGATGCCTACACCGCACGGATAGCAGCCCGTCACGGCCTGCTCGAGCCGGATGCTGATTATGAGCAGTTGAGGTATTTATTTGAATCGAATCTGCCGCAGAATCCGCAGCTTTACAATGAATATCACGCCCTATTGGTCAGGTTGGGCAAGAATTTTTGCAGACCCACCCCCAGATGTGCAGGTTGTCTTCTCGAAAAGCTGCCACATAATACCAACATCGAGTATTTTTAATGCCGGTACAACGGAGTGAAAAATCAGGTCAGCTCGACTTCGACTGGTTTTACCGGCAGCGGAGTATTTTCAGAAGCTAACAACTTGCCCAAACGAAAGACCTCCTCCAATGCCTTCGGATGTCTTTCAACCGCACCGGCGGTGTCAACATTATTTACGTACAAACCCGCTGTATATCTGAACTGGAGCGAATCGAAATATGTCTTCATCGTCAGGCGGACGCTTTCAAACTGCTTTATACTCTTGGAGCCGCCAACGGCAATTACCATTGCCCTGCGGTCCTGCTGCTGAAGAAAAATATCTCTGCCAAGGATATGCCTGTCGGCCCAGAGACATTGAGCACGGTCAATCAGCATCTTTGCCTGGGCACAGACGCTCATATAAAATATCGGAGAAGCAAATATAAGACGGTCTGTATCCAGAATTTTCTGAAGGATTTGAGGATAATCGTCGTTAAGCACACATCTGCCTGTCGCATAACAACTGTTGCATTCCATACACGGACCAAATTTATAATCAGCCAGACGTAAATATTCTGTCGCCGCTCCTGCTTCTGCTGCGCCTGCCATAGCCTTGCGCAAAAGCAAATCACTGTTGCCGCCGGCTCTCGGACTGGTTGATATGCCAAGCACGTTAATAGTCATAAAAATTATCACTTATAAGGTACAGAAGAAATCAAATATCAAAAATACATAAAAAGAGTCGAACACTGCTATTACAACTATTTTCGTAATTTTGATTTTTACATTTTGATTTTAAAAATTTTTACATCATTTTTTTCATAGTATAATTTATTAGGGGTTGTTTCAAACTAATTTTTCATAAATACAGATGCAGTAAAAGGTAATATCTAATATCGAAAAAGTTTCAAGAATTTCCCAACGATGTGCCGATTCATATACTATATAAAAAAATAAGTGGCTCTGGAAAATGACCAATCCGGCCATATTTGGTTTAAGTCTGCTTTGTCTATCATTGATGATTGCACACAGGTCTGAGCGTAATTCCGACAGAGCAGGTAAGGGCTAAAAATATTTCGGAAAGAGCCACGTGAGCAAAGGGAGAACCGAGTGGTTCTCCCGTTTTTTTTTCACCTCTTATAATTTTCCCTGACCCTTAGCAGGTCAATATCGAACTGCCTTTCAAATGCAAAGTGTTGACACAGGCAATACAGACACGTATGATTTCATCCGAATAGATTTATTATATCTGGAGCAGACAAAATGACGCAGATAAAAAAAAGCTGGGAGAAACGCTTGGGCGGCAAACCCGATGAGCTGACGGTGGATTTTGTCGAGTCGCTTTCGTTCGACAACAGACTGTATAAGTATGACATAGTTGGTTCGATTGCCCACGCACAAATGCTCGCAGAACAAAACCTAATCACCAAAGAGGAATTCAGGCAGATTAAAGATGCTCTTATTGAAATAAGCGAGCAGATTGCTGCTGGGCAGTTCAAATTCGATAAGCAGTATGAAGATATCCATATGGCGATTGAGGCGGCTCTGGTGGAAAAGACAGGTTCAACCGGCAAAAAACTGCACACAGGCAGAAGCCGCAATGACCAGGTGGCAACCGACATCAGGCTCTGGATGCGTGATGAAATTGAAATCATCCGGCAGAAAATATCTCTGCTTCAGCAGGGATTTGTGAAATTAGCAAGTCGATATATCCAGGATATTATGCCGGGTTATACGCATCTTCAGCGGGCCCAGCCGATAACAATAGCTTCATATCTGCTCAGTTTTGTGGAGCGGTTCGAGCGGGATTACATCAGGCTGAAAAATTGCAGTGACCTGCTGAATGTTTGTCCTTTGGGCAGCGGAGCTATTGCCGGCTCGACCCTGCCTCTGAACCGTAAAAGTACGGCCAGACAACTGGGATTTGCAGATATTTGTTATAATAGTATTGATGCGGTAAGTGACAGGGATTTTTGTGCAGAGTTTCTTTTCGACTGTGCCGTTATAGCGGCACACCTGTCCTGTCTGGCAGAGGATATGATATTATTTTCGAGCAATGAATTTTCCTTCGTATGGGTCGATGACGCCTTTTGTACATCATCGAGTATGATGCCGCAAAAGCGAAATCTCGATGTAGCCGAGCTGATTCGCGGTAAAACAGGCCGGACTTACGGCGGCCTTGTGGCAATGCTGACGCTCTTAAAGGGTCAACCCAGCGGCTACAACCGCGATTTACAGGAGGACAAGGTTCACGTCTTTGATTCAGCCGATACTACCGAAGCCTGCCTGGATATGGCAACAGCGCTCGTTTCAAATATGAAATTTCGGACGGAAAAAATATCCGAGTCCATCGACGCAGGTTTTTTGGACGCAACCGCTTTAGCTGAATATCTTGTTGATAAAGGAGTACCATTTCGCGACTCTCACGGCATAGTCGGGACACTTGTTGCATACTGTGAAAAGCAGAATAAAAAACTGGCCGATTTGAACTTGGACGAGCTGAAGGAACATTGTCCGGCCATCGAAGATGACGTTTATGAGCGGCTTGGTGCAGCTAAAGTTGCTGCAAGATATGTTACCGAAGGCGCAGCCGGGCCAAAGCAAGCTGAACGGCAGATTGCCTACTGGACTGAACTACTGGGAAAACGATGAGCAATGGTGAAGACAGAATAACAGGCTGGTTTGCCCAACAAAGAAAATTATCCACGAAAACTTTTCCTATCGGCATCGGCGATGATATGGCGCAGATTCGCCCGGGCGGTCAATCTGTTCTGATTACTACCGATATGCTGCTTGATGGGGTCCATTTTGACTTGAAAAAAGACACTCTGAAGCAGGCTGGTTATAAGTCAATGGCGACCAGCCTGAGTGATTGTGCAGCAATGGCTACCATACCGGTTGCTGCTGTTGTATCTGTGGCACTGCCTGAAAATTTCGGTATAGAAGAGCTAAAACAATTACACGCCGGTCTTCTGGAGGCAGCCGATAAATATAACTGCCCCGTTGTAGGCGGCGATATCACAAAATGGAAACGTAATCATCCTTTTGCCATCAATGTTGCAATGCTCAGCAAACCTGCTAAAAACAAACCTGTCCGCAGGTCCGGCGCAAAAGTCGGCGACATTATCTGTGTAACAGGTTCGCTCGGAGGCTCTATTTACGGCAGGCATCTGTGCTTCGAGCCGAGGGTTGCTGAGGCGTTAAAAATCGCTCAGATGGTTAAAATCAATTCTATGATGGATATAAGCGACGGCCTGAGCATAGATTTGAACAGAATATGCCACCAAAGCGGAGTCGGAGCAATTCTTGAAGAACAGCTTATCCCGATATCCGGAGATGCGAAAAAAACTGCAAATCCGCTGTATGCAGCCTTAAATGACGGCGAGGACTTTGAGCTGCTTTTTACAATTTCACCGGGTTATTGCAGGAAATTACTGACCAGATGGCGGCAACCAGTGCCGATTACACCGATTGGTGAAATCGTTGAGTCTGGCAGGGTGCGGCTAAAAAAGGCCAACGGCCAAACAGTGAAGCTGGAAATCAAAGGATACGACCACCTTGCAAGGCGGGATTGAGCAGATGGGTAAAGACTACAGCATAACTTCCGACTCGCCGAAGCAAACCATAGAAATTGGCAAAAAGCTCGGCTCAAAGTTAAAAGGCGGAGAAGTCATTGCTATTTGCGGCCCGCTGGGCAGCGGAAAGACACATCTAATTAAGGGCATAGCTGCCGGTGCCGGAGCAGAAGATACCCAAAGCGTCAACAGCCCTACTTTTGTGCTGGTGAACGAATATATTGGCCGATTGAATATCTATCATATTGATGCCTACCGGCTGAATTCCGCACGCGAGTTTGAGATGCTGGGTTTCGACGACTTTTGCAGGCCTGATTCGGCGGTTCTTATCGAATGGGCCGACAGAGTAACCGAAGTCCTTGAGGGTATCGATTGCATCCATATTGAACTATCACACCTCAGCCCCACCCGGCGCAAAATCCAAATCACCCATAACAAAGACTATCTAATACTTTAGTAATATCCTAAAGAGCATCTTATTACCGCTGTCAGTACTAGTCGATTAATATTTATATCAAATCTTCACTGCCCTGCCGAAAATACCAAAATACTCACACAAAATTTTTTAGAAATTCATTTGCTGATGCCGATACATACTATACGAGCGGACAGTTTTTCCACCAGGAAAATACCGGCATGTCTCGAATGTAATACAATCTATTTTGGATATTAAACTCAAATCAGGTAAATTGGCTTTCCAACAGAAATAAAATCAGAGTAATTCATAAAATAAGATTCAGGGAGTTAAACATGCAAAGAATCTCAAAGCATCACATCGCCCTTGCGGGCTTGCTGGCAGGAATCAATATTTTAGGTTTGGTCTGGATTCATAACGATTTAACAAAAGTTTCTCCGGCTACTGTCCGGCTCAGCTCATTAAGTATGTTACCAAATGAAGATTCCGCCAGCCGGCTTTCACTGACTTTTGACCGCAATATGATACCCTCAGAAAACGTAGGGCAGGTAGAAAAAGCATCAATTTTCAAACTTACTCCCGAATGGCCCGGCCAGTGGATATGGTCTGCACCTGATAAGCTCGACTATATCCTGGCTGAACAGTTGCCACTTGGCAGAATCTTTAAAATAAGTGCCACTGAAGAACTCAAAGAGAAAACAGGCAAAACCCTCGAAGGCAAAGACCAGTTTGAATTCAAGACCAGGGCATTGGCGGTAGTTAGCTCCGAAGTGATTGCTTTTGACCAAAGCGATGTTACATTTAGAATTATCTTCAATCAGCCCGTTGACCCCGGCGAACTGCTGCGCCATATAAGTTTTTATGACACTAATAACGGTGCCAGAGCAAAACTGGGCGAGCCGGTTTGCCTTACCCAGTTGCCTGCGGAAACACTTATATTGAGATTCCCTCACCCGGCATCCAACCGTTTTGAGATGGACATTGATGAAGAACTTACAGGTTATAACGCCCAGTTAGGACTTGGACAGTGGGTGGTTTCCACTTACTCTATCCCCAAGGGGTTTTCTCTGCTCAATGTCCACGCAAGACAGCCAAACCTTGATGAAATCGTCTCAGTGCAAATAAATTTTTCCCACAAATTAAATACAGAACAGACCCTTCCTGAACTTACAATCGAACCGGCAGTAGAAAAAACAACTGTTTCCCGCAGCTACAGGTCTCTTATCGTAACAGGTAAATTCAAAGCGGGCAGTCGCTATACTATTAAAGTACCCGGTACGATTGTGTCCGATGATAACAAGACTCTTGGGCAGAATAAATCAATATCAGTGTATATTCCCGACTATCACAGCCGTTTTCAGTTCAACTATAGAGATGGTATTTTGTCGCCTTTCGGGAATTTGACATTAGACGCAAAAGCCGTCAATGTAGAAGGTCTGAACCTCAAGGCCTGGCGAGTGTATTCCAACAATCTCGTATCGCACCTGCAACGTACTTATGCTACTCAGGCGACTTCACGACAGATACTTACAAAGAAGGTTGAAACGAACTTGCCTGCCAACAAACCACAGAATCTTACATTAGACCTTAAAGACATCTTGCCTGCATCAACAGGCATTTACCGCATCAGCGCAGATGCAACTAATGCAAGATGGTCTGGAGACAATGCACTTGTAACTATAACAGACCTGGCCATAACTGCCAAATCTGAGCGGAATGGTTCGCTGGTATGGGTAACTTCTCTGAGAACCGGCGAGCCTGTGTCGGCTGTTAAGGTCAAAGCTATAACCTACAATAACCAGACTTTATCGTCAGCGATGACCGACTCGAACGGCCTTGCCAGACTCAAATTTGCAAGTAACAGTCCGGACGGCGATGTCTGGGTTATAACAGCCGAAAAGGATGAAGACCTTAGTTACCTCCAGCCTGAAGAAAATCAGTGGGTACTTGATAATATTCCACGGTCCGGCCGGCCTTTTGCCAGAAATTATGAAGTTATGCTATACACCGAACGGGGTGTATATAGGCCCGGCGAAACGATGCATCTGACCGGCATTATCCGCGACAGGTCGGGAGCTACACCGCCGTCTTTTTCGCTGGCAGTAAAAGTAACTCGCCCTGATGGTCGGCAAGTTGCTGAACTAATTGCCAAACCTTCGGCTCAAAATCAGGGTGTTTTTAATGTAGATTTCCCTACCAGAGCTGATTGTCAAACTGGTCCCTACAATCTGCAGGTAACGTTGCCGGGGTCAAATGACAACCTCGGCTCGACTCAGACTTACGTCGAGTGTTTTATTCCGGTACGTATGGAGGTTTCGGCAGAGCCGGCAGCTACTCGATTCGGCCCAAACGAACCAATATCAGTCAAAGTAAGCAGCCGGTACTTATGGGACGAACCGGCGGCAGAAATTCCTGTGGTTATTACAGGAACACTTAAGTCAATAGAATACCAGTCGAAGCAATATCCCCAGTATAAATTCGGCTGTAAAACAAATAACGAGGCTATCGTGCTGCCAGACACTAAAGGCGAACTGGATAAAAATGGTCTTGCCGAAATGCAGGTACAGCTTCCTTCTGCCTTAAAGGCCGGACTATATCGTACGCTGCTGTCGGCGACAGTAACAGAAACCGGCGGTCGTTCGGTATCAACCAATACATCCGCAACTCTGGATACAATTGACAGACATATCGGCATTAAGCTGTCATCGGGTAATGTGGTTGCTGTCGGAAATCCTATTGACGTGAATTGGGTACGATTGACTGGTGAGGATAAGCCCGCAACTGAAGGACAGATGAAGATGCGTCTGGTACGAGTGGAATATGATACTGTCCTTAAACTGGTCAACGACAGACGAGTGTGGGAATCTATGGAACGAATTCGACAAATCGGAGAAGAACAGGTTATTACACTTGCGGCTACGCAAGGCCATTTTGAAGTTGTTTGTTCTGAATCGGGCAATTATCGCATCATACTTACCGATGTTCAAAGCAACGCCCCTGCTGCTTCGTTTTTGCGAAGCAAAACGGCAGGGGACGCTTGTTCGACCTTCGATTTTTACGCATCACAATATGCCGCCGGCCCGCATAGTGTACCTATGAATCAGCCGGAGCACCTGGAAATTATTACCGACAAAGACAAATACATCCCTGGTGAAACAGCAAAGGTAGTAATACAAAGTCCCATCCCCGGCAGATTCCTGCTGACAGTCGAGAATTATTCTGTTGTATCCGAGTATATAGGTACGATTCAGAACAATTCGGCAGAAGTCCAGATACCAATATCACAGGAACTTCGCGGCTCAGTGTTCTTGACTGCGACTGTAATTCGGGCGGTTAACTCCAATCAGAAAAACTGGCTGCCGCACAGGGCTATGGGTACAACCCGAATACTACTGGACCACACTAACAATGCAATTCCCATAACAATTACAGGACCCAAAAGTGCAGAACCAGGCCAAACAGTTACAATCACAGTTGATACAGCAAAGCCAAAGGACCCGAACCATCCGGCAGTAGTTCAGCTTTGGGCTGTGGATGAAGGCGTGCTGCTGACGACCAATTACCAAACGCCGAATCCATATGGATTCTTCCTGGGTCCCCGAAGACTCGCCGTTTCCACAGCGGATATTTTCTTAAACCTTCTTCCCGACCATAAAAGGCCGACAGAAATCACGAAGATTGGCGCCGGCGATTTTGAAATAAATTCGCTTCGCCGCAATCCTGTTCCCGCTAAATACCGCCAGTCTGCTGTCATTTGGCAGGAGGCTTTGCCGGTTGACGCAAACGGGCAGCTTACTTCGCAATTTAAACTGCCCGACTTGATTGGGCAAATGCGCTTCATGGCAGTGGTTGTGAATAAAGATAGTTACGCCCAGGCTGAACACGTTCTGACGCTAACCTCGCCTTTGATTGCCGAGGCTTCGTGGCCCAGGTTTGTCGCACCTGGGG
>CAZYWY010000025.1:0-6071 GCA_964651605.1 uncultured Pirellulales bacterium
AATTCAAAAATTAAAATTGCAGAAACCCGACAATGTCGGGTTGATTTCCTCAATTTTGCATTTTACACTTTGATTTTTACATTTTATCCTCAGCATATCACCTGTAAATATTTTTTTCCAGCCTAAAAGTGAAACAGATGCAAATCGCTCGCAAGGACAGACCGTATTTTTAGAGGTGGCTTTAAGTATTATTTTTTTTTTATTTTCTGTCAACCTTTTGGGGGTATTTATAGTCTTAAATAATATATGCAGCACGAAACAAGAAATAGAATATAGGTTTAGGGGTTAATATTTTACTCAAACTGATTATATTAGACAACAGGTCCTGCGAATGTAAAAGATATGTAAAAATTTATTTTTTCTTTGTTATTAGCCAAACCTGGTTTTAAAATACCAGATATTATGTAGCGGAAAATATAAATTCTCTATATTAGGAGAACATCCAATGTACAGTCGATACTTATTTATCATTGTCCTCGTATGCAGCCTGTGTTGTATTCCCGAATCAGTTAGCGGAGCATCGACAAACAGGAACGAAACTGCCGCAGAAATGCCAACCAAAATCTATGTGCCTTATGAAGAGCTGAAAAACGTTTTTGAAAAAGAAGGCCAGGGCGTTTTTCTGCCGTATAGTGACTTTCAGAAGCTCTGGCGGGCGGCATCGGGCAAGCCGGCAACGGTGACTTCTGCTCCGTTTGAGTATCTTATCAGCACGGCCAAATTCAATGGGAAAGTCAAAGATGAAATCGCCGAATTTAAGTTGGAACTGACTATTGATATTCTTGGCAGCGGCTGGGTACAGGTTCCACTGGGGTTAAGCACAGTTGCGGTCTCCGATGCCAAGCTGCTTGATTCGAAGAACGCTGAATATGTTCCTCTGCTGCGATTGGTGGATGGTCAGTATATTTTCGCTGTCAGAGGCGCAGGCCGGTATATGCTGACATTGAATTTTGTCAAGCAGCTTGAAACTCAGCCGGGTCTGGCTGTATTGCGATATAATATTCCGTCTGCTGTCATTACTACGGTTGACCTTATGATTCCGGAGGCCAATCTTAAAGTGGATGTTGAGCCGATGCTGGCGGCAACCACTTCCGGTGCAACAGAGCAGGCCAAAGAGGTTACCAGACTCCAGGCATTTCTCGGTTCGGCTAAAGAGGTTCGTTTGAGCTGGAAGCCTCGAATCCAGGCGGCGGAGGACCTTGAAAAAGTTGTTGTTTGCGAACAATTTCAACATATAAATGTCGATGAAGCCCTCATCAGTAACGATGTAAAACTAAGTTATAACATTCACAGGGGAGAGGTTAATTCATTTTCAATACGATTACCTGCCGATTTTCGTGTTACCGATGTCAATGGCGCCAATATCGCCAAGTGGGACATAGAAACAGTGCCAGTTCCTCAAAGCACAGGAGAATCGAACCAGCAGTTTCTGAAGGTTACTCTGTTCTCGGCTGCAAAAGACCAATATGCTCTTACAGTTAAGATGGAGCGATTTTTACAGCAGGACAGCGCACAGGTACAGCTTGTACCGATTGTAACCGAACAAGTTTTCAGACAAAGCGGTCTTATCGGTATTACATACTCACCGCGTCGCTCGGTTCATCTTGAGGATGTGAAAAATCTCGCACGGGTGGATACGGGACAACTGCCGAGAAATTTGCAGGGACGAGCAGGTGTTACGGCATATCGCTTTATCGCATCGGATTACAGCGGCAATATGATAATTGAGACCACATTACCCCGCATTTCCGTCACTCAGAACTGGATGCTGGGAGTCAACAGCGACCGGCTGGAATTGCAGGGAAGGATGCAATATAAAGTTGAACGTACAGGTGTTTTTGAGCTGAATATGAAATTGCCTGAGCCTTGGGTGGTGGAATCGCTCGGCCCGGAAACAATCGTCGATGACCATCAGTTCAAAGGTCAGGGACAAGACCGCTGGTTGCACATACTGCTGCGGGCAGAGAAAACCGGCGATTTTGAACTGAGGCTGACCGCACGAAGCACCCGGGCGCAGCCGGATGAAGTCGTCAATTTCACTTTGCCTGTGCCGGATGCGAATAATCTGCAATCTTATGAGGGGCAACTTGTACTTGCACTGGCTGAACAACTGCGTGCAGAGGTCGAGCAGCTTCAGCAAATCCGTGCTTTACCTTTAAGGTCTGCGCAGATGTGGACTTCAATGTCGGATATGTTACCTGTTATGGCTTATGAATTTAGTGCTATCGACCCGGTTTTGGCAGCAGGCGGACGGTTCAAAGTTGCCGTAAAACCTTCTCAAATATCTGCTACGGTTCATCGTCTGGTCAATATTCAGAGTGGTTCAATCGAACACGAGGCAGTAGTGCAATATCAGATTCGCTATGCACCGGTTGATACGTTCTACCTGAAAATGCCCGTACAATTTGCCGATGCAGGCGTTGAAATAACCGGAGATAACATCAAGGAAAAGCCTCGCATCGATGCCTTGCCGGCAGACCAGCAAAGCGATTCCAATGAAGTTGCGACATCGGGAATAACCTGGGCATATTACAAAGTTGTGCTGCAATCGAAAGTAAGCAATTCTTACCAGCTTCGTGTCCAGGCTCGTCGTACCTTTCTGGCTGGTCAGGCTGGGCAGTCCGAGACAGTTGATGTCCCGCCGATTCTGGCAGCCGGAAAGTTGTCCGACCAGGACGGACATATTGCGATAGCCAAAGCCGATACGCTGGCTATTGCTGAGCCTAATACAGCGAATCTTACACCTGCTGATGCAAGCAGCGCCGTCGATTTGCCTTATGCAGCTCACCGAAGACAGGCATCGCTGGCATTTAAATATAACAGGCCTGCTTATCTGCTGACTCTGCCTGTTGTGGTACAGAAAGAGGCTGCTGTTTTCACCACCATAGTCAACGGAGCGATTATCGAGCAGGTGCTGGCTCGCGATGGAATGCTCAATACGCATGCAACGTTCCTTCTGGCTACCAGCCAGGGTAACAGATTAACGGTTACATTACCAGCCGGGGCCGAAGTGACCGCAGTTCTGTTGAACGGCGACGAAACGCCCGTGGAGGTTGGGACAAATGGTAATGAGCGAATTATACGTCTGCCCCCATCTGCGGGGCAGGTTGCGAAATTTGTGGTGGAGGTTTCCTACGGTCTCAAAGGTGCATCAGCTTCTGCTCTTGCGGCACCTACGCTGCCGGCTGAAATCCCGGTACAGCAAACACTATGGCGATTGTGGGTTCCGGATGGCGTTATATTTCTGGGACACAGCAGAATCTTTTCTCAGTTGATTGATAATCAGATATATAGTATGCTCAGCACCCTGCAAAGCGGTCAGACCCGTCCGGTCAGCTTTAAGCTCGCAGGTCAGGGTCAGGCTCTAAATTTCGTTCGGCAGGGAAGGGGTGCTACTTTATATGTAATGGCTGCCGGCAGAGAATTTTTCTTCATAATGGTATGGGTGATTATTGTCGCCGCCGGTGCATTTATGCTTAAGCTGGATGGATTCCGCAGGGTGTTGATAATTCTTGCTGCCGGATTACTGGCGGGAATTGTTCATTTATTCCAGCCGCTTCTGGTACGTCAGGTCTGTCAGTCCGGTGTGTTTGCCGCAGTTCTTGTTCTGCTGCTATGGCTTGCGCAGTGGGGCCGGCTAAAATTGCCTCAGTTACGCCTTGCCGCCGCTAACAGGCGCAAAGCCGCTTTGGAAAAAAAACAGCAAATGACCGAGGCGAAAAAAGATAGTAAAATGTAAAACCGAAGCAAACAGGAAAAAAACAGGAGTGGTTTTATGGACTGCTTTTATAAATGGCATAAAAAACAGGACTTAATCCTCAAGGCTTTAGTTTGTGGTCTGTGGTCTATAGTCTGGTGTCTGTTTTTAGTTTCGACCTCTGCCGCAAAACAGAATGAGCTGAATATATATGTCCCTCAGCAGGACCTGCCTGCTTTGCTCAAACCGCAGGACAAGGCAGTGCTGATGGACCGCAAACAATTCGAGACTTTATTAGCCGCCGCCGAGGCCGCAGACAAGGAAGGCGGCGGACTTAAGCTGGGTCAAATAACACAGGCTGACTATTCGGTTGAAGTCTCCGGTGATACCGTTTCTTTGACCGGCAAACTGCAGGTGCTTTCCACTACTAATGAGCCTGTCAGAATTATTCTTGGATTTGGGCAGACCGGGCTGAGCCGCGTGTTCCTGGATACTGTTGCTGCTCCATTGGGTTATGACCGGCAGGGCAAACTTACGCTGCTCGTTGCTTCCAAAGGCAATCACCTGCTTGAAGTTGATGGGACAACAAAGCTGCAGGAGCTTACAAATGTTGGGATGCAGTTCAGTATATCCCTGCCTGAGGCGGTAGCCGGCGTAATGAGGCTCAGATCGCCGGGCGATATAGAAATACACGCCACAGTTCCGGTTTCGGAAAGGACTTATGACAGTAAAACAGACCGTACCACTGCATTGCTTACGGTCGGCGGATTGAACAGGCTGACGGTTATCCTGTCAGGCAACGGTCGTCGGGATGATGATAAGACGCTGTTACTTGGCGAATCGGTTGAAACGGTGAATCTGACTTCAGCCAGCCAGAACCTCGGCTGTCTTTATACCGTTCAGGTCTTGCGCCGCGGCGTCAGGCAACTGCAATTTCGACTGGCCGGCGAATGGACGATAACAGATGTTACCTGTCCAAATCTTGTCCGGTGGTCTGTGGATAAACCAACAGAACCTAATGAACCCCAGACTCTCAACGTGCGTCTTGCCTCGGCAAAGGTTGGCGAGACTGCATTGCATATACAAGCTGTTGCCCCCCGAAAAACTCAAGGCTGGACAAGCCCGGCTGTTGTGCTGGTCGATGCCGAGACGCAGCGAGGCTATCTGCTGATTAACACCGATGAAACCCTTGGTGTGCGGGGCGAAAGATTGACATCGGCGCGACGTGAGGATATTTCGACTGTGTCTATACCAGGCCTGGATGCAGACCTTGTTGGTCGGCTTTACTTTCACTGGGGTGAAAAATGGGCCGTAAATCTGGAACTGGAGGATGTTACTTTACGCAGGACAATCAAAGAAAACCAGAAAATAGTTGTTTCAGCACAGCAGGTAACATTAACCGGAGATTTTGAAGTTACCGCCGTCGAGCGAGAAATGTTCACAATGTCTTTTATTATTCGTGGCTTGATAGATGACCCCTGCTCTGCGGGAACTCAGGACCGGTGGAAAATCGGAACAGTACTGGTGAACGGGCAATCCGCCGACAGCCGGAGCTTCGAGGAACGCATCGATAGGAAAACGGACTATCGGCTTCTGCAAATCGAACTTGCCCAGCCTGTTCGACCGGAAAAGATGGCCAAAGTTACGATAGTAATGCAGTATATTCCGCAGCAGTGGGACTGGCCCAGTGATGCAGCAGACCGCAGTGTGTCAGTGCCGTTGATTGAATCGCAGGCTGAAACTGTCTCAGGGAATGTTTCAATCTCGGCGATTGGTGACCTTGAAGCTGCCCCGGAAAAAATACCGGCCCAGCTCGAAGCAGTTCCCGTCGGACGTATGGTCGCTCTTGGTATGGAAAGTCAGATTCAGTACGCTTACAGTTACAATGTCCCGATGAAAAATCAAATACAGCTTCACGTTTCGCGTCAGAGACCGAGATTGTCTGCCGAATCTGTGGGGCTTGTGAATATCAAGCCCGGCAGTTTTACGGGTGACTGGCGAATCACTTATACAATCTCGCGGGCTTCAACAAAAAGAATATATATGCTCGCCGACAAATCCATAGGCCGGGAAATTCAGATTTTTTCGCCGACGGTATCTATTAGCTCACAAAGTATTATTCCTTCAAGTTCGATGTCCGAATCCATCTCCGGCGAGCTGGCTCGACTCTATGATATATGGCAATTGGACCTTGATAACTCCAGCGCAGGTCAGGTCGTGCTAAACGTGCATTATGACCGGCCAACGGCAGATGCTAATTTCCTCATTCCGCTGGTCAGGCCTCTATGCGATTCGAATAATCAGGGACAGGTAGATGAGCTTCTGGCAATTCAGGCTAATCAGGAGCTTGCCCTGCGGGTAGATGCCAATTCAG
>CAZYWY010000025.1:6081-10740 GCA_964651605.1 uncultured Pirellulales bacterium
GCCTGTTGAAGCGAGTCGTATCCTGGCGGCATATCAGCTCGATTCGGCGACAACGGCACGCGGTGCTGCAGCCTCGATTCTGCTTAAAACTGTCATACATAAAAATTACGAGATTCCATCAGCACTTGTTTTGTCGGCATCTCTGACTACTTACCTTGATGCGCAGCTTTGGCAGCGAACCGAGGCGAGTTTCTACATAGCAAATGCCTCACGCCAGTTTTTGAGCATAAGGCTGCCCGAAGGGTCTCAGCTTTGGTCTTTGCAGGTCGATAACACACCGGTTAAACCGCAGCGTAGCGCTGAAGGCGATTACCAGGTAACTCTCGGCAGACTTGGAGGGAATGTTACGGTAAAAATCATTTATGCTTATCAGCCGGAGAAAGTATCTTTTGCCCAGGTTCATCTGGCGCCCGTAGAGCTGCCCGGTTTGCAGATTAACCAGCTTAGCTGGAGTGTTGTTCCGCCGCCTGATTTTGTAATAACTTCACAGCAGACCAATATGCAAACAGTTGTTTTACAGCGGCAAAGACCTGCTCTATTGCAGCTTTATGATTATTTGAGGAATTTACGGTATCAAGGTGTCCACATTTTACCGCAACTGAACAAGGCCAGAGTAGCAAGTTCGTCGATAAAAAGAGGATTCCCTGTTTCGTCAATGTCTGCTAAAGAGGAGTTTAAGTATGAAGCATCATCAGATGAAAAAAGAGCCGATGTGAGTGCGGGGAATTCATCCTCAAGAACGACAACAGCACGAACACCAATTGCTTATGGCACAGATGGACGGGAGCAAATTCAGCAGCAGGTTCAGACTCAACCACAGGTTCAGGCCGGAGGACGAGGTCGGGGCGGTGGATTTGGTGGTGGTGCTGGCGGTGGAATGGCTGAAGGAATGGACGATGGCGATGTGAGTGGTTTCGGAAGGGGAATACCCCAACAGGTAGCTCAAGCACAGGTCCCGGCTGGAATTACAGGCCGTTACACCTTGCCTATAACGCTGGTGCCTACTCCCGGAGCAGGGCCTTCTGCAAGATTTACGGGAATCGGCAAATCAGAGCTTATAATCGGGCTTGCGAATCAGCCCAAACAGAAAAACCTGTGGATTTTCGGATTTATTCTGGTTGTCACACTTGGGTTGAGTAATTACATCAGAATACAAAAATCGGCTGCTGGAGTCGGCAAGAAAAATATACTGTCTTCTTTGTTTTGTGCTCTATTTTCAATTATATTAGCAGTTACCTTAATTGCTTTATGGTGGCCGGGGGTTGCATCTTTCACAAATGGTATCTTTTGGGGCTGTATCTGCCTGCTCCTTGTTTATGGCGCAATTTGCGTCCTTCAGTGGTTTTTAAGACGCATTGGATGGCTGCCCAAAAATTTACCCGCAGCAGCGGCGTTTATACTTATTTTCATTCTTAGCTTGCCTTCTGTTACACAGGCTCAGAAAGTTGCCGCACCGGTAATACCCGACAGCAATCATATATTAGACAAAATAATCATCCCTTATACCGGCTCGCCTGAAAATGCGGCAAACTCGGATAAGGTACTGATTCCTTATGCCCGCTTTGTAGAATTGTGGAACAGTGCGCATCCTGAAGATAAGATTGCGCAGCCTGGGACAAGTACGGAAATTTCACTGTCCGATGTCAGATACAAAGTTGCCGTATCGAACGAGCAGATGGTTCTTGAGCTGACGACAAATATCCGCACTTATGGCAAAGAACAGACGACTCTTTCTCTGCCGATGACGGCTCTTGCCGTAACTGAAGTTACTCTAAATAACAAACCTGCTCAGATGCGAGCCGGCACAGAGGGTATTGTACTGATGCTGGATGGTGACACTGCCGGGCGATTACATCTTAAAGCGATTGGCAAACCCGAATACTTCGGACAACGAGGCAGCATTGCATTTTCTCTGCCGCCGCTGCCTGCCGCTGTGATGGATGTCGTCCTGCCGCAGGAAAGTCTGGAGCTTGAAGTGGACCGGCTGGAATCGGAGCCTGTTCAGAAAAAGGTAGAAGGCAAAACGCAATGGTCTTTCGGTCTGGGCTTGACACGCAGCCTGACAATGCGATGGCTGCCGAAGATAGAAAGCACAACCGCTGACAACACCCTTATGGCAAATTCCGAGCATGATGTTTATGCGTATCACTGGTCATTGTTAGGGGTAAGCAAAATCACATATAGTTTTTCCAGTGGGGAGCGTGACCGTTTTATAATTTTGGTTCCGCAGGGTACGACGCTCACCTACCTTAGCGGCCCAAATGTTCGCGATTACCGTCAGGGCGGCGAAAGGACGGTCGATGAGCGAATCTTTAATGTAACAGAGGTTCGTCTGCAGCGAGCAGCTAAAAAACAAACCGAATTGGAGCTGCGATGGTTAAGAGAGCTTCCGGCTTCGGATACATCTGAGCAAATCCCTCTGATTATGGCAGGTGATGTAAGCCGAGAAAGCGGAACGATTACGCTGCTCTGTGCCGGCGGGATGGGGATACAGGTAGCCGAAATAACAGGCGGTCGCAGAACAGACACTGCAACCAATCTGGTCAACCCGGATGATTTAAGTTCTAACAGGGCAGTACCAGTGGCGAAATATTACTGGCCTTACAGGCCTTTTGCCATATCTGTCAAAATTTCAAGGCTGACGGTAACTGCGAAAGTGCAAATCGACCAGCTCGCAAGAATCAATAACGACCGGGCAGAACTGTTCAGCGAAGTGACAATGAAGGCCGACCAGGGAAAACTATTCGGAGCCAGTTTCTCACTGCCGCAGAATTATGAGCTTCTGAGTGTAACCGGCTCAGCCGTCAAAAATTTCTACTTCCGTGAGGGAAAGCCGGGACAGGAACAGTCTAATTCGAGTGACAATCTTGTACATATTGAATTCGATGCCGGGCGGTCGGAGGCCAATATGGCGCTGGTGCTGAGCCGCAAAGACATACGACTCGACGATTTTGCAGTGCCGTTCATCAGATATATTGAACCTATTGAACATAATATCCCCAAGCAGCAGGGGCGAATAGCAGTGCAGGTTGCAGCTTCGCTGGATGCCAGGACAATAACAAGCGACAAACTCAGCAGCATAACGCCTGCGAGCCTGCAAAACTGGCTTACTCCCACCCAGATTAGACCCGTGCAATTTGCCTATCGCTACGAAGACCCGAATTTGTCACTTCGACTGAATATTCGCAGCAAACCTGTCCGGATTCAGGCAGAGATTTTCTCCGGGCTGGTGGTAACAACAACCTCAGCCAATTACACATATCGGCTGCGATATAACATCAGCGGCTCTCCCGTTGAGAAGCTCAGCTTCCGGCTGCCTCGCGAATATACCTCGCTTGTAGCGGTGGAATCGCCGAGTATGCGAAGCATAACAGTCGCCGACGCCAATGACGGCAGGACGAGGTGGACTGTTAATCTGCTAAATGAAGTTACCGGTGTAGTGGATGTGCTGGTGAATTTTGCATTGCCAATAGATGCCTCTACGCAGACTATTGCAATTCCCCGGCTCGAAGCAGATTCAACGGATGAATGCCGAACGCTCGTAGCGGTGCAAAATATGTCACGGCATGAAATAAAAATCCAGAACATAACAAAACTCGCACCTCTTGCAGCCAGCGAGCAGCAAACGCTGATGTCCGCCGGGATGAGAGAATCCCTGCAATATGTCTATCAGTCTTTTGAGCAGGACTGGTCGCTGTCACTGGCTTTGACACAGGCTAAAACGGCAGCACGGATTCAGGCGGTAGTCGATTTGCTTGCTATGACCACAGTTATCAGCAAGGATGGTAAATGCCGATATGAGGTCAGAGTGGAATTGCAGAATCGCAGCGAGCAATTTCTGAAAATAAAAATACCGGAGGGCTTGAGGCTTTGGAGTGCGTATGTAGCTTCCGTGCCGGTCAAGCCTGTGTTTGCTGCTGACTCTCCCAAAAGCGAAATTCTTATTCCTCTGGTCAAGACCTCTCCGGGAGGCCTGCCTTATGATATTGTTTTATATTTGGCCGACGAAAATGCTGAACCACTGGTTAAACCTATAAAAGGTGTTACCAGACTTGCACCGCCGGGCATAACTATATTGGGTATGCCTGTTACACGCACAACCTGGTCGCTCCGTCTGCCGAGCGGTTTCAAATATATCCGCCCAGGCGGCAATATGAACCCGCTGGCCGGGACGGTAGAAATGCTCAGCCTCGGCATAGAGGCCAGGCTTGAACAGCTTGCAAGGCTGGATAAGGGTTTCAAAGAAGTAGCATCCAATGGTAAAGACAGCCAGATACAGACCGCCGGGGAAAACTTCGAGATATTCAATAAAAGGCTCTCTTCTGAGATTTCACAGGCCAAGAAGTATCTCGCTGAAAACCCCGACCAGATTAAAGGTGAAGAAGTCGAACGGCTCAGGTCAAAACTCGGCGAACAGCAGCAAAGACAGGTAGTAGTTATGTATGGCAACTCTTTATATCAACAGGAGCAGCAGAAACAAACAAGTAACAATATGAATATTTATCTTAACGTATCGGGTTCTAATATAGGCATAGCTGAAAATGTTCGCAATAATGCGATGAATGAGGTGCCTGGTTTTGTCAGTGAACACGAGAAGCAGCAGCTTGAAAGGCTTCAGAAGGAACTGCTAATCTCGGAACAGCAAAGCAACATTGCCAA
>CAZYWY010000026.1:0-10626 GCA_964651605.1 uncultured Pirellulales bacterium
CTGGGCGAAAATCGCAGCCGGAGCTGTCGGGTCTGAGCTGACCGGCGGATTTGCAAAATTTTTCGACGCCGATGCCCAGCGAAAGCTCATAGAGACATTCAACGGCGGACCTGAGGATATAATTTTGCTGGTGGCTGATATGCCCGCAGCAGCAAACAAAGCCCTGGCGCCTCTGCGGTCCAGGATTGGGAAAGATTTGCAGCTCTATAAAACCGGCGATTTCCGGTTTGTCTGGGTGGTGGATTTCCCGCTGTTCGAATGGAACAGCGACGAAAAACGGTACGACTCGCTGCATCATCCCTTCACGGCACCGCTGCCGGAGGAGGTCGGCAAGCTCGAAACAGACCCAGGCAATATACGCTCGCAGGCGTATGATATTGTCCTGAACGGCTCAGAAATCGGCGGCGGCAGCATCCGTATTCACAATATGAAAATCCAGCAGAAGGTATTCGACCTGCTGAATATTACAAGGCAGCAGGCCCAGTCGAGATTCGGATTTTTCCTCAAGGCTCTCGAATACGGCGCACCGCCTCACGGCGGAATCGCACTTGGACTGGACAGGCTGGTTATGCTGCTGACAGGCACGGACAACATCCGCGATGTGATTGCATTTCCAAAGACGCAGAAGGGCCAATGTCTGCTGTCGGAAGCTCCGAGCGAAGTCGATAAAAAGCAGCTTGACGAGCTGA
The DNA here is from genome assembly GCA_964651605.1 of uncultured Pirellulales bacterium. Taxonomy (GTDB): domain Bacteria; phylum Planctomycetota; class Phycisphaerae; order Sedimentisphaerales; family Anaerobacaceae; genus JAFGPS01. The sequence continues at coordinate 690 of CAZYWY010000026.1, forward strand.
ACCTGCGCGTGCAGACGCACTCGCATACGCCGCAGGCCGAGCAGCAGGGATAACCGATAAAAAATGTAAAAATCAAAGTGCAAAAATCAAAATTGTGGAATCGCCGCTCTGCGGCGATGACTTTCTTAATTTTGCATTTTGATATTTGATTTTTGATTTACTTCTGAGGTATCATTTGTTTGGCTGGCTGAAACGTATAATTTCGCAAATCTGGGCTTTTATGCTCCAGAAAATGCGGCTGACACCGCTGTCACTTGCCGTTAAATGCCAGCTTATGTTCGGTCTTGCGGTGGCACTGACCCTGGCACTGGCGGTGGCGGTGCCGTATATCTGGATGCAGCAGTTGGCCAGGAACGACTACCTCGACAAGGAGAGAACCCGCACGCAGACGATGCTCTCCCGTGAGCATTATCAGCCCCGAAAGTCCGACAAAAAAGAGGCGGTTGTTCTCGATGAGACCGGCCTGGCCGCCGATGTGAACAACCCTAAAATCAGATGGATTCGCCTCAACGACAAAGCCGACAAAACCCAGGAAGGACAAAAACAAATCCAGCTTCTGCCTGTTGCACAGCGGCTGATTATCGAACGCCTGCAAAAAAACACAGATAAAGATGATGTCATCGAGTTCAAACATAAAGACGGCAGGATTTCCAGCAGTTACATCCGCATCGTCCGGGCAGGTGAAAGCTGTATAAGCTGTCATAATCAGCAGGAAACAGCGGTTGCTTTTTCGCCTCAGGAAACAGTCGGCGTCGTTATCAGCGAACAGTCGGCACGCGACCTGGGGAAAATTACCTTTCTGAATCGCCTCTGGTCAACAACTGCGGCTCTGATAGGCGGCCTGGGTGCAATTATTGCATTTTACTGGATAACACAGCGGGTAATTCTTCGCCCGATTCGACAGCTCCGCTCGATGGCCAACAACGTCGCCGATGGCAACCTCGACACCAGAAGCTCCATAAAAACCGGCGATGAATACCAGAAGCTATCCGAGTCATTCAACCACATGCTCGACAACCTGCAACAGATGCAGCAGAAACTGCGGCAGGCCAACAAGGAACTGGACGCAAAAATCTCGCAGCTTTCCGAGCGGAACATCGAGCTTTTCAAGGCCAACAAACTCAAAAGCGAATTTCTGGCCAACGTCTCGCACGAATTCCGCACGCCGCTTAACTCCATAATCGGCTTTGCCCAGGTGCTGCGGGAAAAAAGCGGCAAACTCTCTGCCGACAAATCCAATAGATACGCCGAGAATATACTCACGAGCGGCAACCGGCTTTTGAATATGATTAACGATCTGCTGGATATGGCCAAGGCACAGGCAGGCAAGCTGGTGCTGCATATCTCACAGGAACCGCTGGAATATCTGCTGAAGGAACTGGTCATACAATTTTCGATTATGACCAGAGAAAAGAAAATAAAAGTCAGGCTGCATACGCAAGAGAATCTGCCTGTGCTGACCACCGACACCGGCAAGGTGCAGCAAATCCTCTATAACCTGCTCAGCAACGCCGTCAAATTCACGCCGGAAAAAGGCAGAATCGACGTCGGGGCAGAAATGCTCAACGACAGAATAATGCGAATCTCCGTTGTGGACACCGGCTGCGGCATCGCAGAGCATAACAAGGAAAGAATTTTCCAGAAATTCTCGACTGCCGAAGATACAATGACACGCTCAACCAACGGCAGTGGCCTGGGTCTGGCAATCAGCGCCGAGCTGGCTTCACTGCTGGCAGGCAGTATAGGCCTGGAAAGCGAATTCGGCAAAGGCTCAACCTTCTGGCTCGACATTCCGGTAACACTCAGAAAAGAAGAGCCGACCGCACAAAACAGCCCGACTGCATAATTTGCCGGCGTATTTCAAATCAACCGATGCTCAAATTTTCCAGATGAACCAAACGAACAAATATGCAGCGGTTACAGCGGTGAGTGTGAATGGCAGGCCTATGGAGGCGAACTGGCCGAATTTTACATTATAGCCTTCTTTTTTCAGCAGGCCGCAGGCAACGATATTTGCTGATGCCCCGATGGGCGTGACATTGCCGCCCAGGCTCGCCCCGATGAGCAGGCCGAACAAAAACAGCGACGGATTCACGCCCAGCCGATGTGACATTGATATTGCAACCGGCAGCATCGCCGCCAGATAAGGGACATTATCGACAAAGGCAGAGACAAAGACCGACACAAAGACCAGCAGCGTATAACCCATAAAGATATTTTTGCCGACGACTTTACTCAGTGCCGCGGAAATTGTCTCAATCCAGCCGGTCAGCGACACGGCCCCGACGAGAATAAATACCCCCACCAGAAAAAATGTCGTGTCCCAGTCGAGCGATTTGATGCCCTCGATGATTGAGCCTTTGTTGGCGAATTTCTCCCATAAAATCGCAATGACGGCAAAAATCATACAAAGTCCGCCGGCAGCGAATGAAAAGCCCGTGTCAAAAAACGAGCTGCCGGCCAGCATAACAATCAACACAATCAGCAGAGCCGTCGGGAACCAGGACTTTACCTTTTCAACCGGCACAAGCTCGGCCTTTTGCCGATGGCTTCTGAATATGAAAAACAGCACAAACAGCGACACAACCGCACCGAGCTCAACTGCAAAAAATATAGAGGGCCTGCCCTTATAAAAAAAGAAATCCATAAAATTCATTTTGGCAAAACCGCCCAGAAGCATACTCGGCGGGTCGCCAACCAGCGTGGCTGCACCCTGAAGATTGCTCGATATGGCGATGGCTATCATCATCTTGACGGGATTGAGGTTGATTTTTTTTGCAAGTGACATCGCAATCGGGGCAACAATAAGAACCGTAGCGACATTCTCGACAAAGGCGGAAATAAAACCGGTCATAGCACAAAGTGCCAGAATCGCCCAGGCGGTGTTGCGGGCCTTGTCCACAATAATCTCAGCCAGCCAGGCAGGCACACGGCTTTCCATAAATACATCCGCCACGATGAGCATCCCGACGAAAATGCCCATCACATTCCAGTTGACCGCAAAAAAGGCATCCTTGAAGGATATCGCTCCCAGAATTATAGTCAGAGCCGCTGCGGTAACAGCTACAATCGTTCGCCGATGAGGCAGAAAAATAAACAGAATATACGCCAGCACAAATAACGCTGCAGATATTATTTTCGGGTCAAACACCGCCGAGTCCTTTCAATATATAAAATTCAACCTTCAAGTTCGTACAATATCAGTGCCGAGGCGACCACCGCTGCGGTCTCGGTCCGCAGAATCCGCCTGCCCAGCCCGAAGCCGACCGCTCCTTTGGCAGAGAGCAACTGCATCTCCGCATTGCTGAAGCCCCCTTCCGGCCCAATAAACAGAGCGATATTGACAGGCACAAATTGCCTCGTGTCAAGGACTCGCTTGAGTGGAACAGTACCTTCAGCAGTGGAGCCGAAAAGCATCAAATCAAACGAGCCGGATTGTTCTGCCGCATCAGCAAGTGACATTGGCTGAGCAAGCTGCGGGATTATTGCCCTGCCGGACTGCTCCGCCGCCTCGGTGATAATCGCACGTCTGCGGTGCATTTTTTCATCGGTGATTTTTTCGCTGCTGCGGACGATGCTGCGGTCTGTTATGATAGGTATAAAACGCACCACGCCGACCTCGGTGCATTTTTGCAGAATCTGCTCGAATTTTTCACGTGCGGTCAACGCCTGAAAGAGTGTAATTTTTGTTTTCGGTTCAGTCGGGCATTTACAGGCGGCGGTGAGCCGCCCTGTTGCCTGCGTGCGGGAGATTTGGCTTAGCGATACGGTATATTCTATACCGGTATTATCCAGAATTACGATATTTTCACCGGGCGTCAGCCGCAGGACATCGCAGATTTGCCTTGCCGCCTGGCCTGTTATGACGACCTCATCGCCGCTGATTGCATCTTTTTCAACAAAAAAACGGTGCATTATCCTGACCTTCTTTTTTACATTTCACACTTTTTTAACCCCGCCGATAAACGGCAGGGCTTATGGTTTTCTTACCCAGCCAATAAATGGCAGGGCTTATGGATACAACACCACCGGATAAACCGGCGAAAATATTAACCCACCGGATAAACCGGTGGGCTTTCTGATTTTGTGGTTTGGGTATGACGGATTACATATTGGATTATATTATTTAACTGGTTTTCATCAAAACAATAACGAACGCTAAATCCCTTTGTCCATAACCTGCCAACGAAACCACTTCTTTCCATAACCAGCCTTGCCGCATTTTTATAATGACTGACCGCTGAAGCGGCAGAAATAAAATTACAGTCGGTGACCAGATGAATGTGCCCTGCCCCGATTGCAAATGCGTAAATCTTCTGGTTTAATTCGGCAGATTTTTCCTTTATCGCTTTTTCAATATATTCTTTTTGTGCAGGATTTAACAGAACCTTCGGGTATTTCATATTCGCCTTATTATTCCTTTCCAGCGAAGGATTAGGTTCGAGTATTCGGCCATTTTTGACGTATTTGCGTCTGTCACCCTGCAACCAACTGCCGTAAGTTGTCCAGGTCAACATATACCCCAGGATTTTTTTCATTCTTTACTTTCCGAAAGCCCTGCGGTTTATCCGCAGGGTCATCTCGCTGAAATAGGGTCATTATTTTTCAGAAACCAGAAATGGCGACCATGAAGGCTGATAATCCTCAGCAGGATTATTTGTTATATTCATCCGCTCACTCCCATTAGAATTCATAACACAAATCTCCCAGTTTCTTTCCCTTGTAGTTGACATAAAAGCATTTTTTTTGCCATCGGGAGACCATGAAGGGACGGATTCATTCTCTGGATTATTCGTTAAGTTTTTCAGTTCGCTACCATCAGCATTCATAACACAAATTTCATCATTTCCATTTCGATAAGATAAAAATGCTATCTTTTTCCCATCAGGAGACCAGGAAGGATGCCCAACAACGCTTGGCTCATTCGTCAATCTTGTCTGCTTCGTACCATCTGCATTCATAACGTAGATCTCTGCCTTTCCATCTCTATCTGATATAAAAGCTATTCTCCCATCAGGCGACCATGAAGAATATTCATCAAACGATGGATTGTTGGTTAATCTTGTTTGCTCGGTCCCATCTGCATTCATAATATAAATATCCAAGTTTCCGTTTCTATATGACCTAAAAACTATCTTCTTACCATCAGGAGACCAAGAAGGACATCCATCCACACCACGATTGTTCGTTAATCTTGTCTGCCTGGTTCCATCTGCATTCATAACATAAATCTTGGTATTTCCATCTCCATCACTTGTTCTTGACTCATAAGCTATCTTTTTCCCATCGGGAGACCATGCAGGATACTCTTCGGAAGCAGGTGTGTTTGTTAATCTGATAGGCTCGGTCCCATCAGCGTTCATAACATATATATCAATATTTCCACCTCTATCTGAAGTAAAAGCTATCTTAGTTTGTGTGTATAATTTTTTTTCTGAAGCCGTAGCGTCATAGTTATTCGCTGAAGCTTCTTCTTCGCCCTTTTCTTTACATCCGCCAAGGACGCCAATTAATCCAGTAGTAAATACAAGCGAGAATTGTAAGATTAAGACGCTTTGCGTGATGACTGTAACAGGCCGCATTGTAATAATCTCCCTTCCTATCATAAATTTGCATATCCTTAAGAATATTTGACCTTGCGAATAATTACGATATAATATTACACCTTCACGGTTGTTATATCAATAAAAGGATGATAAATGGCTAAAAAATTCGTAAGGGCAATATTTCCGGGTTCGTTCGACCCGATTACCAACGGGCATCTCGATGTCGTCAGCAGAAGCGTCCGGCTGTTCGATGAGCTGATTATCGCAGTAGGACGAAGCCCTATAAAAAATCAGCTTTTCTCGCCCGATGAACGGGTCGAAATGATAGCTGAAATTCTCAAAGAAAGACAAATGCCCGGCGTCTGCGTCGAGAGCTTCGAGGGTCTGACGGTCGAATACGCCGCACTAAAAAAAGCGGATGTGATTCTTCGCGGGCTTCGCAGCCTGACCGATGTGCAGTATGAATTCCAGCTTGCGATGACCAACCGGGCGGTGGCAGGCATCGAGACCGTCTTTATAATGACAAGCGAGCAGTACGGCTTTACCAGCTCGACGCTGATTCGCGAAATCGCATCGCTGGGCGGAGACCTGTCCAACTTAATCCCCAGGAATGTACATGAGCGTCTGAAAAAACGCCTGCAATTGTTAAAAAAACCAGCCGCCGACAGCGGGGAGCTTTAGGCCTATAATGTTCAAAATCAGCGTGCAGAGACAATTTCACGCCCGGCATCAATTAATCCTGCCGGATGGCTCGACCGAACGAGCGCACGAGCATAACTGGCTGGTTAAGGCGCAAGTGGCCCGTGCGAAACTCAGCCAGGCCGGGTTTGTGATGAATTTCGAGCTGCTGAAGGAACTGCTTGAGGAAATTACAGCGGAATTTGAAAATAACTCGCTTAACGAGCTTGCTCATTTCAGGCAAAAAAATCCTTCAGCCGAGCAGGTTGCAAAATACATTTATGACAGACTTGCCCCGGCACTGCCGTCGGAGGTAAAACTGGAATATATTGCGGTGGAGGAGCAGCCGGGCTGCCAGGCAAAATACTGCCGGGAATAAAATTTAAAAAAGTCGTCCAAAAAGGACTCCTCAATTTTGATATTTGATTTTTGATATATTCGTTCTTTTCATTTTACATTTTTATTTTTTGTTCCTTTTTGATACAATAAAAATATGCAATGCCAGATATGTCATAAGAATGAAGCAACGATACATCTTACGGAAATCACCGCAGGCAGCCACACCGAGATGCACATCTGCGAGCACTGTGCGGTTGAGCAGGATATCAACGTAAAAAGCCATATCCCCATTAATGAGCTTTTGAGCAACCTGCTGGCTTCCGCACCGAGCGATGAGGAAATTCACGGGCCGGTTGATACATCGGTAATTTGCCCAAATTGCGGCATAACTCTCAGCCAGTTCAGCTCCGATGGTCTTTTGGGCTGCCCCTACGATTATGAATTCTTCGATAAGGAGCTTATACCTCTTATCGCACGGGCACACAACAGCAACACGACCCACAGGGGCAAAATACCTTCGCGGGCGCCGAGAGAAATCAAAAACCAGATGGAGCTTTTTGAGCTTCGTCGGCAGCTTCAGGATGCGGTAGAAGCCGAAGATTATGAGCTGGCCGCAAGACTGCGCGACAATATAAAACAATACGAAAACCGGCTGGAACAACGCCCTGCATAATAAAATAACAAATTAAAACTATGAAACTTACAGCCCTAAGCAGTGATATTAACGAATGGTTCAACGGCACAGGACCAATGGCGGATATTGTAGTATCCTCGCGGATTCGGCTGGCAAGAAATCTGGCAGGATACAAATTCCTCAGCAAATGCACGGACGCAGAAAAATCCGAAATCCTCGAAAAGCTGCGAAATGTACTCACAAACCTCGATTTGGGAGACAAAATCTTCTACCTGAGTGTGAACGAGGCATCGAGTCTGAGCAGAAAGTTTCTGGTAGAAAGACATCTTATCAGCAGACATCTTGCATTCGGCAAAGGCCCACGCGGTGCGGTAATCGCAGAAAGCGAGTTTTTTACCGCTATGATTAACGAGGAGGACCATCTACGAATCCAGATTCTCAAGGCCGGCTGTCAGCTCGCCGGTTGTGCGGAACAAATCAACCGCATCGACGATATGATAGAACAAAAACTGGAGTACGCATTCAGTCCCAGGCTGGGCTACCTGACGGCCTGCCCAACGAACCTTGGAACAGGCATAAGGGTTTCGGTTATGCTGCATCTGCCGGCGTTGAAAATCACTGGCCAGACTGAAAAATTCCTCAACGCAGCAAAAGACCTGAATCTGGCGGTGCGGGGGCTTTTCGGCGAAGGCACAGAAGCTGCCAGCGACCTGTATCAACTCTCCAACCAGGTATCTCTGGGCGTTTCTGAGGCACAAATTGTGTCGAATTTCGAGAATAAGATTCTGCCGGAGGTGGTTGAATATGAAAAAGCCGCCCGTGAACATCTGCTGCACAAACAGCCTGATATCCTCGACGACAAGATTTCACGTGCGATAGCTCTGCTTCAAAACGCCCGGCTTATGAGTTCGCAGGAGGCACTTTTTCTGCTCAGCCATTTGAGGCTGGGCATCAATATGCTCGAATATATGGGGGCTTCAAGCCCCGCACTTGACAAACTCAGTCGGCTTTGTACCGGCCGTAAAGATAACCAGGGCCGACCGATTTCCATCACCACCATTAACCGCTTGTTTATGCTGACCCTGCCGGCACATCTGCAAATTAACTGCGGCAAGTCGCTCGATGCCGCAGGTAGAGATGCTCTGCGTGCCCAAATCATCCGTTCAACTCTGAATCAGGAAAGCTGATTCAGAAAAAACCCAAAAAAAACTATAATTGCACAGATTACACTTGACAAGCAGTCCCATAATAGTTAAACTGGATAAAATAGGAAATTTAGGAAGAGATGTATTGATGAGAAAATGAAAAGACTGGCTATTCGGGGTTGGAATGATGAAAAAGACTTTAATATCAATAATCCTTATCGTTCTTTGCAATGTTGCAATAACTTATGGCGAGCTAATACCGGTAGAGGCTACTATTACAGCCGACAATCATTACGCCTTATACTATGGCAACCAGACCGGCAGTTCTATTACTTACGTAGGAAGGAATGAAATAGGCCCTGACGGCTCTTCCGGCGGGTATAACTGGTCGCAGGCTGAAACAAACAGATTCGAGATGGCAGCGGGAGATTACATTTACGTCGCCGCCTGGAGCGATGGCCAGGTAGCTCAGGGCTTACTGGGACAATTTGTTCTTTCGGGTTTGAATACCACAATCCTGACCAATACCTCAGACTGGGAAGTATTTGCCACCGGCATCGAAAAAGATGACTATTCCGCAGCGCCAACAATAGCTGACTTAGGCAGCCAAATCAGCACTGCAAGCTGGAACACAATCTCAGATCATTCAAATCACGGCAGCGCCCCCTGGGGTATTATATCAGACATCAGCAGCCAGGCTGACTGGATATGGGGAGGTTCGTTAATTGGCGGTTCCAATTACGGCGAATACCTGATATTCAGAACCCAGGTTGCCCAGACACCGGTCCCAGGTGCTGTTTTACTTGGTAGTATGGGTATCGGCTTTGCCGGCTGGCTGCTCCGACGCAGGACTACAAACTAACGACTATCGACTAACGACTAACGACTAACGACTATATATAGACTTTGTCCATCATTCTCGGATATGGTATGCACTGGCGGATGTGTTTTTGGCCGGTAAGCCAGGCAATAGTCCGCTCGATGCCCAGCCCGAATCCGCCGTGCGGCACTGAGCCGTATCTTCGCAAATCCAGATACCACTGGTAATTTTCGATATTCAGCCCCTGCTGCTGTATTCGCTCGATGAGCCGCTGGTAATCGTCCTCTCTGACCGAACCGCCTATGATTTCGCCGAATCCCGCTGGCGCAAGCATATCGAAATTCAGGACGACCTTCTCGTTATCCCGGTCGGTTTTCATATAAAAGGCCTTGGCCTCTTTGGGATAGTGCGTAATAAATACGGGCTTGTCGTGCATCTGTGAGATAATCGTTTCATCCGAGCCGCCGAGGTCTTTGCCCCACTGGAACTGCTCTGCCAGTTGGGCGTGCCTGGGATTATTTTCAATCTTTATCTGAAGCTCCGCCAGGTTGGAGTGTAATTCAATCAGCTCGGTTGCGTTTTTATCTTTCTGCCACTGTTTGATTTGGCCGTCCTGCTGGGTCTCAAGCTCGTTGAGCCGGGTCTGGATTTGTTTTTTCTGTTCGAGGAACTGCTGCAATTGCTGTGCAAGAAAATCCTTAGTTTTTTCGCTGGTCAGGATTTCCACACATTGAGTATAGGTCAATCTATAAAAAGGCGGCCTGATTTTCTCCAG
>CAZYWY010000027.1:0-10611 GCA_964651605.1 uncultured Pirellulales bacterium
TCAGTATAAATTTGTTGTGGTACGGCCTAAGATTTCAACTGTTAGGCAACACACCCTGATTAGTATGCGCCCCCTCCAAAATTCGAAAAGTCGCAGGTTCGTAACGGGTGGTCGCAGGCTCATATCGGGTTAAATTGGAACACAAAAAAAGAGATAACTCCTTTTGAAATATAGAGTTATCTCTTGATAAGCATAGCGGGGGGAGGATTCGAACCTCCGACCTCCGGGTTATGGGCCCGACGAGCTACCAGACTGCTCTACCCCGCGATAAATATTCAAATTTGAGCTTAATATACTCTATTTTTTAAAGTTCATCAATACCGCACTATCACAATTTTTTTCGGATTCGGGCTTCAATATCATCTATTTTGCCGGCCTGATACCGATAAGAAGGCCATTTGTTGAACAGGCCATCGCCGCTGGTGCGACCAATTATGTGAAAGTGCAAATGCTCTATGACCTGCCCTGCGACTCGGCCATTGTTGCATAAAATATTATATCCATCGTAGTTCAAAGCCGAAGCTACGGCCTGCGCTATTTTCCCCAGACGAACTGCAACAGTTGACAAAAGTTCGGCGGGACATTCGTGCAGTTTTTCAAAATGCTGCTTTGGTATCACCAGTGTGTGTCCATCGCTTATTGGCCCAATATCCAAAAAGGCAAGGACAACATCATCTTCATAAATTTTGGAGACAGGTATTTTACCGGTTGCCATCCTGCAAAAAAGACAATCATCAGCGCTCATATTTTAGTTCTCCTGCGAAGATTATCAATTATTGGCTTTGTTCATCCGGTATTGCTGGAGTTGCGGGTTGCTGTGTTTCGGGGTTTTCCGGCGATTTTGACTGCTCCGTATTTTCGCTGGTCTGTGCTGCTTTTTTGGTCTTTGTTTTATTGGCAGTTTCTTTTTTCTTTTTTTTCCGTGAGGTTTTTCCCCCTGCAGACTCCTGAATTTCATCGGCTTTTGCACCGACAAACTGCAGAAGGACGAGTTTGCCGTTGTCGCCGAGCCTTCGCAGAGAAAGACGGATTATTCGTGTATATCCACCCTGCCTGTCGAGGTATCTTGGACCAAGCTCGCTGAACAGTTTGCCGACTACGGTGCCTTTTTTTACTGGTTCGCCATCTTCAAGGGTGACAATATCGTGATTTCCGAGCAGTGAAATGGCTCTGCGTCTGGCGGCGAGAGTGCCTTTCTTTGCCAGTGTAATAAGTTTTTCGGCGAAAGGTTTGACCTCTTTTGCCTTTTCGATTGTAGTTGAAATTGTCTCGTGCTGAATAAGCGAAGCAACAAGGTTTCGCCGCATAGCTATGCGATGCTCTTTGGTTCTGCCAAATTCTCGTCCTGCAACTCTGTGACGCATATTACAAAATCCTTCTTATTCGGGATTGTCACCCTGAAATAGTTAACAAAATATACTATTAAAATCAGTTTCCGGTATCAGCCATATTTAACGATAAACCAATATCAGCAAGTTTCCGCTGAATTTCACGCAGCGAGGTTTTTCCAAAGCTGCGAATTTCCAGCAGGTCTGCATCCGACATTTTCACAAGCTGGCCGACAGTCTCTATTTTCGCAGACTCAAGGCAATTGCTCGCTCGTACCGAAAGTTCAAGTTCCTGAACCGGCATAGCCAGTTTTTGTGCCATTTTCTCATCGACCGCCGGTGCTACAGGCTGCTGCTCGGCAATCTGGCTGGTATCCACTGTTGCCTGGCCAATCTCGAAATACTGAACGAACGGATTGATATGCTTGCGTAATATCTTTGCTGCTTCTACCAGTGCCATCTCAGGTGTGACCGTTCCGTTTGTCCATATTTCTAAAATCAACTTGTCGTAATTCGTACGCTGACCAACACGGGTGTTTTCAGTTGTATAGCGTACTCGGACAACGGGCGAATATACCGCATCAAGCATTATTCGTCCGATTTCCTGCTCGAACCTGTCTGCTTCATTGATTCGTTCCGAAGCCGGAATGTAACCCCGGCCGTTCTCTACCATCATTTCCATCTGGAAATTTACATCTTCGGTTAATGTAGCCAGAACAAGGTCTTTATTAATAATTTCTATATCCGGGTCTGCAACAATATTGGCGGCAGTGATAGCGCCTGCCTTTGTTGCTGAGACGCTCATTGTTTTTGGCACTGGTGCGTTAAGCCGGACAATAAGACTTTTTATATTCAATATAATATCTGTAACATCTTCTGTTACGCCTTTTATGGAGCTGAACTCATGGCTGACACCTGCGATTTTGACAGATATTACGGCACTACCTTCCAGAGAGGAAAGTAATATGCGTCGCAGACTATTGCCGATAGTTGTGCCGAAACCACGTTCAAAAGGCTCGATAAAAAACCGGCCGTATTTCTCACTCGATACGCTCGTGTCTCTTTCAACACGAGTTGGCAGCTCCAAACCACGCCAGGTAACTCGCATATATTTCTCCTCTATAATTTTCAAACCGCCGGGCCGCTGGATTATTGCAGGTCCAGGCCGGAACTTAAATTTAAAGACTTACAATATTTCTACCTCGAGCAGAATTCTACAACCAGTTGTTCCTCGACAGGAATTTGAACATCTTCCCGCGATGGTAAAGCAACAACTGTGGCTTCGGGTCTGTCTTTTGACAACTGCAACCAGCTTTGTGTGGAAAAGTTTGGATTACTCTCCAGTTGTCCCCGAATCCTTTTAACGCTTCTGTCGGAACCTTTAACTGTTATTTTATTGCCGATTTTTACGGTATAGTCACCTACGTCAACCTTGCGTCCGTTGACGTAAATATGGCCGTGTGTTATAAGCTGTCTTGCAGCCTTGCGTGAAGGTGCAAAATTCAGCTTGTACACAACATTATCCAGGCGTCTTTCCAGCAGTTGCAGCAGCGTCTGGCCGGTATTGCCTTTGCCTCGTTCTGCCTCGCGAAAACACTTGATAAATTGTCGTTCCAAAATACCGTAATATCTTTTAACTTTCTGTTTTTCACGCAGTCGTACGCCGTATTCGCTTAAGCGGCCTCTTCGCCAGTTATGCATTCCGGGTGTCAGGTTTCGCTGTTTCTTCTCAACCGGACACTTGGCTGTCTCACATCTGGTGCCTTTCAGCATCAGTTTTATGCCTTCGCGACGACAATGCTTACAGGATGACCCCAAATAACGTCCCATCTGTTCTAATTATCTCCAAAAAATTCTGGTTATTCCTTGTCTATATTCTTCTTCGCTTCGGCGGTCTGCAACCATTGTGCGGCAGAGGGGTAACATCTTCTATTGAAGCAATACGCAGACCTGCCTGCTGAAGCGCAGAAATGGCCGACTCTCTGCCTGAGCCAGGACCTTTGACCCTGATTTCAACCTCACGCACTCCGTTACGCATCGCTGCACTTGCACAACGTTGTGCTGCCCGCTGAGCGGCGAAAGGAGTACTTTTTCGAGAACCCTTAAATCCGACACAGCCGGTCGAGCTGGAGCAGACTGCATTACCTTCAGGGTCGGTAATTGTAATTAATGTATTGTTAAATGTTGCCTTTATGTGCACAATAGCACGGACAATACTTTTTCTGATTTTTCGTTTTGTCCTTTTTGCCATTTTTCCTCACAAGTATATTCTTATAGGTTGCGGAAATAACTTCTACTATTCTCACTATCCTCGTGCTTCTTTTACGCCTTTTTTACCTGCGACTGTTTTTCTGGGTCCCTTGCGTGTACGTGCGTTGCTTTGGGTATTCTGCCCTCGCACAGGCAGACCTCTGCGGTGGCGAATACCCCTGTAACAGCCTATATCACGCAGGCGGGCAATATTCTGTGAGATTTGCCGGCGAAGATGTCCCTCGACGATGTAATTTCTGTCGATAATTTGCGTTATTTTGCTCAACTCATCTTCGCTGAGTTTGTTGGCTCTAACGCCCGGCTCAATGCCGGCTTCTTTCAAAATCTGCCTGGAGATATGCCGACCTATACCGACAACATAGGTCAGCGATATCCATATAGGTTTTTCGTTTGGTATATCAACGCCAACAATACGCGGCATATTTACTCCTTACTCAATCAATCCTCTTAACAAAACTGGTCATTGCATTGTGATTAAATCAGCCCTGACGCTGTTTGTGTCGCGGATTTGAACAAATTATGCGTACAACACCTTTACGGCGAACAACCTTGCAATGCTCACAAATACGTTTTACTGAACTTCTAACTTTCATCAATCACGCCTATAGATATAAAAAAATTCGTCCGGTCTAAAACCGGCGACTGTTAAATATACCGGCAACAACTAATTTCTCAATACTATTCTGCCTCTGTTAAGGTCGTAAGGCGACATTTCAATAGTAATAGTATCACCCGGCAGAATCCGGATAAAATTCATACGCATCTTTCCGGAAACATGCGCTAAAATCTTATGGCCGTTCTCAAGCTCAACCCTGAACATTGCATTCGGCAAAGCCTCAACCACCGTAGCCTGCAACCTTATTGTGTCCTTCTTTGCCATTTTTCTGACGCTAAGCCCAGACTAACTATTTTACGGTTAAAACCTCACAACCATTTTTCACTATTGCAATTGTATGTTCAAAATGAGCCGAACACTTTCCGTCTCTTGTTACTACAGTCCAACCATTTTTCAGCGTTTTCACAGCGGCTGAGCCGGCATTAACCATCGGCTCGACTGCCAATACCATCCCTTCTAAAAGTAAAATGTCATTTTTCAGTAGTTCTCTGCTGACAAAGTTCGGTACTTTCGGTTCTTCGTGCATTTGTCTGCCGATACCATGTCCGACAAAATCCGTAACCACGGAGAACCCCTCTGATTCAGCCTTTTGCTGCATCAGAGATGCCACGTAAGACCACTTCAAGCCGGGTGCAGACTTTGCTATCGCAATATCGAGAATGCACCTGGTTGCATCTATCAGTTTGCTTTTCTGCTGGTCAATCTGACCAATGGCAAAAGTGATAGCGGCATCGCCGCAGTAACCATCCAATCTTACTCCGAAATCCACGCTGAGTATATCGCCGTCTTTTAGCCTGGTTTTCTCCGAAGGAATCCCGTGAACGACCTGCTCATTTACCGAGGCACAAATAGCCCCTGGAAACGGGATTCTCGACATCGAGGAACGTACGCCTTTAAACAGCGCCTCAGCGCCGGCATCAGCGGTCATCTGCATAGCGATACTATCCAGATAGGCAGTTGTTACTCCCGGCTCTGAAATCTCTTTAAGTTTTGAAAGAACATTTGCAACAACAGCACCGGCTTTGCGCATCAACTCAATCTCTCTTGTACTGCGTAGCGTTATAGCCATCCGGTTCTGTTTATCTTCTTGGCAATTTATTATTTTTTTCTATGCCGATATAAATCAGTTAATTTCATCCACCTTCTGAAATACGAAGGTCTTTATTTCTTCGATATCTTTATCTGCTGCGATGTTCACAACAATACCGGCCTTTTTATAATACTCGACCAGCGGTTCTGTCTGCTGATGATACGTCTTGAGCCGATTGGCAACTACTTCGAGGGTGTCATCGGGTCTTTGAATGAGCTTTGTCCCGTCTTTGTCGCAGATGCCGTCCTTTTTAGGCTTAAGATTCGTTATATGATAGACAGCACCGCATTTCGGGCAGCTTCTTCTGCCGGTAATACGACCTTCCACCACTTTATCATCAACTTCAAGATTCAACACAATATCAATGCTTTTCTTCGCTTTGGCCAGCGTTTTATCCAGCTCCTCAGCCTGTTTTACGGTTCGCGGAAAACCATCCAAAATAAAACCGGCAGAAGGCGCATTATTTATCGCCTTTGTCATCATCTCAATTATAAGCAGGTCAGGCACAAGAGCGCCGCTGTCCATATAGCTCTGGGCTTTTTTGCCCAACTCGCTGCCGGCTGCTCGTTCCTGTCTTAAAATATCCCCGCTGGACAGATGAAGCAATCCATACCGTTCCACGATTGTTTTACACTGGGTACCTTTGCCTGAGCCTGGAGCTCCCAACAGAATTATTCTCATGTATAAGCCCCCTTAATTCTGCCGGCGCTGCTGAAGCCTTCATAATCTCGCATCAGGAGATTTGCCTCTATTTTCTGCACGAGGTCAAGAGATACACTGATAACAATCAGCAGACCTGTGCCGCCGAGAAAGTTTGCAATATACCAGTCAACTCCAAGCAGCATCATAATCAATCTCGGAATGACGGCTATTACTGCAAGGAAGGCCGCTCCGTAGTAGGTAATTCTCACCATAACAGATTCGAGATAATCGGCGGTTCTTTTGCCTGGCCGAAGCCCAGGAATGAAACTGCCTGAATCGCGAAGGTTCTTTGCCATTTCCTTGGGCTGGAACTGCACCGTAACCCAGAAATATGCAAAGAGAAATATCAGCAGCATATATAAGACATTGAATACATAACCTTCCCTGCCGAACGCACCATTCAAGGTATTAAGAAATGACGAGTTGGGGAATCTTGCTGCTAAATTGCCGATAATAATCGGCGGGAACATCATAAAGCTCGATGCAAAAATGATTGGCATAACGCCGCCGTGATTGACGCGGAGCGGCAGATAATGTCTTTGCCCGCCGTACATACGCCTGCCTCGCATTTGTTTTGCCTGCTGAACCGGTATTCTTCGCTGCCCCTGGGTTATCAATATTGCACCTGCTACAACAATAACAAAGGCCGCCAGCAAAAATATTATTTTGGTCGGGCCAAACTCATCGGGGTCTGGATTTATATCAAACGTTGTTCTCTGCCATACTCTTATAACCGCCCAGGGCATTCTGGCGATGATACCTGCCATAATTATAAGGCTGATTCCGTTGCCTATGCCGTATTCATCTATTTGTTCGCCAAGCCACATCAGAAAGACTGTCCCTGCGGTCATTCCGACGATGCCCATCAGCGTTGCCTGACGTTCCATACCGGCATATATGAACTGGTTGCCGCCCATCCATTTCATATACATCATTGCCTGAATGACGCATACCAGAACCGTCAGATAACGGGTGTACTCCTGAATCTTTTTATAACCTGTCTGGCCTTCCTGGCGAAGCTTCTTCAAAGAAGGGACGACCTCGCCGAGCAGCATAAGGATAATCGATGACGTAATATAAGGCATAATGCCCAGACCAAACAAGCTGCTCTGGTCCAGTCTGCCGCCGGTGAACATCTCCATATACTCAACAGCTCTGCCAAGCGGGGTATCGGACTGTGACTCTTGCGACACTACTGCGGTCGGGTCAAAACACGGCACAGTGATATGAAAACCCACTCTATAAATTATAAGCAAAGCAACAGTAAAAAGCACCTTGTTTCGCAGGTCTTTTATTCTGAAAATATTTATTACTGTTCCGAGCATTTTTTTGCCTTCTTATTCTGGTTAATCGTTTCAGTTGTGTTGCTCTGCAATGTTGGCAGTGCCGCCGATGGCTGCTATCTTCTGCTGAGCGGATTTACTGAATCTATGGGCGGTTACCTGCAGCTTTTTGGTCAGGTCTCCGTTGCCGAGAATTTTAACTTTGCTTTTCAAATTATTTATCAAGCCGGCGTTTTTCAACTGCTGTGGCCCGACCGAAGCACCATCCTCGAATCGCTCTAATTGACAAATATTGACGATTTCAAAGCGAGGAGCAAACTGAAAATTGCTAAAACCGCGCTTGGGCAATCGTCTAAACAAGGGTATCTGGCCTCCCTCATACAAAGAGAAAACCATCGCACCGGCTCTGCTGAGACTGCCTTTGTGGCCTCGCCCACAGGTCTTGCCTTGTCTGCTGCCGGAGCCTCTGCCTACACGACGTCTTTTCGTATGCCGACCAACAATAGAAGTTATTTCATGATTTATCATCTAATTCACCTAATAGTTCAACGGAAACTATTAACCTGTAATTTCACTCCGCGAAGATTTTCTATCATTTCAGGGCTGCGTATCTTCAGCAGGCCGTCCAATGTAGCCCTGACAATATTCTTTGCGGATGTGCTTCCGTACACTTTTGTAAGGACATCCTGTACACCTGCAAGCTCAAGCACCGCACGTGCGCTTGAACCGGCAATAACGCCTGTACCCGGACTGGCAGGCACTATAGTTATCTTTGTTGCCCTGTAAGAACCAGTTACCTGATGAGGAATAGTTCGCCCTGCAAGGGTGATATTTTTCAGATTCTTCTTGGCGTCTTTTACACCTTTTTCCACCGCCTGCGGCACCTCATTTGCCTTGCCGTAACCGACACCTACTACACCGGAACGGTCACCGGCTACAATCAACGCTGCGAAGCTGAATCTTCGGCCACCTTTGACCACTTTGGCGCAACGATATACCTTTACAACCGTATCCTCGAAGGCTTTTTCTTCCTGTTCCAATTGTCTGACTGGTTCTGCTGCCAATTTTTTCTCCAAAAATTACTAAAAACCTCTCTTAAAAGACAAGCCCTGCCTTGCGGGCAGCTTCAGCGAGTGACCTGACTCTGCCATGATACTTATACCTGTTTCTGTCAAAGCAGACACATTTTATCCCGACGCTCAGAGCTTGCTTGGCTACTGCCTCACCGATAAGCTCTGCAGCTTTTTTATTGCCGTGGTTGGCCGGTTTGCTGCCGGCTGATTTAACAAGCGTGCTTGCCGATACAAGGGTGGCTCCTGCAGTGTCATCAATAATTTGTGCATAAATATGTCTGTTAGAGCGAAATACAGACAGGCGAGGTCTCTCGGCTGTGCCGCTGACCTTTTTGCGCACGTGATATTTGCGCCTTAGCATTGCTTTTTTTGTCTTTTCATTTTTCATATTAAGCCGACCCTGAGGCGAATGCCTTTCCAACTTTGCGACGTACCTGCTCATCTGCGAAGCGAATACCCTTGCCCTGGTATGGTTCCGGCGGCATCACTTTTCGGATATCTGATGCGAGCTGACCCAGTATTGCCTTGTCAGCCGATGAAAGAGTGAATTTCGCTGGTATATCATTACCTCTCGTGGCAGCGACGTCAATTTTGACCTTGACGGCTTTGGGAATCGCACATTCGACAGGATGGGAATAGCCGACCTGCAAAAGCAGCTTTCCTGCCTGTTCCTTCACAGAATAGCCGGTTCCGTATATTTCCATCTTTTGTTCAAACCCCTTGCTTACGCCGACAATCATATTGGCAACCAATGCCCGCATTGTGCCGTGCATCTGTTTGCTCTGGCGATTCTGAGGGTTTTTGTTCTCGAAGAATATTTTTTTCTGAGCCTGGTCTATCTTAACCTTAATATGTGGATGACAATCCATCTGTATAGAGCCGAGCGGCCCTGAAACTTTAATACAACTGCCGCTCAGTTCCGCTTTCACAGCAGGTGGGATATCGACAGGTTTATTTCCAATACGACTCATCAACTTACCCTACATAATAATTCGCCGCCGACTTTTACCTGCCGGCAGCTTCTGTCACTAATAATGCCTTTGCTTGTTGAAACTATCGCAATACCCATACCCGACATAACGTTCGGCAATTTATCAACAGAACAATATATTCTGCAGCCCGGCTTGCTGACCCTTTTAATCTCATTGATAACAGAGCAGCCAGACGGGTGGTATTTCTGGGTAACTCTTTATATTACCTGTTTGCCGTCATCAATTACGTCAAAGCCGTTGATATAGCCTTCTTCTTTAAGAACAGACGCAATGCCTTTGCAAACATTCGAGTTTTTTATCTTAACCTCTGTTTTTCCTGTTCGCACAGCGTTGCGAATTCTTGTCAACATATCTGCTATTGGGTCGCTCCAGCTCATATTTCTTTTCTCATATCTGTTATCGTTATAATGTACGATATAAACTTGTGTTACCAGCTTGCTTTTCTGACTCCCGGTATTTTGCCTTCGTTGGCAAGAGTGCGGAAGCAGATTCGGCATATCTTAAATGGTTAAAAGAACAAGCAGCTGGTATTTACGACGATGTTGAGTTTATACATTATTGTATTTCTAATGCGGAAACCATTATTGATGTTATTGCTTATTCAGATCCAGTAATCGAATATGTGGCTGGCGATGAAATAGCATAATGAGCTAAAAAGTATAAGGTTAAGATCTTTTTCATAGTCTATAGCCAAAATTATAGGCTATGCACCGTTTCGACTGTTTCGGTATCTTTTAGCTATTTCCTAAAAAAGAGATTGAGAATAATGGTTAGGAGAATGCTCAAGATGATGCAAGTTGCGATGGGAATATACATGGTTAGGTGTTTTCGTTGAATGCGGATATCGCCTGGCAGTTGAAATTTGGGCAGAATCGATATGAGAATTCCGATAATAACGAGTATAATTCCGAAGGCAATAAGTGTTTTACCGATAGTATCTGGGAAATACATCATCTGCTACTTATGGTGAAAAGGTTAATCGAAGAGCCCGGCGTCAATGCGAGTTTTAAGTTCTTCAGTAAGAAGATTGACATGATGTTTTTCATCTTCAAGAATTTGTTCAAGGGCCTTAGCACTTTTACAACCAGCTTTTTTAGCATCATTGCAATAAAATTTTTCTAGGCGCCATACCGTATCAAGTTTGCAATGCAGCAGTTTGATTAAGTCATAGTTGATGTCTTTCATGTACTACCTCCTTTTTAATTGCCCACTACTTTAGCAGAGAGCTTTTTGGAGAGTCAATAGTTGTTTAAAGC
>CAZYWY010000028.1:0-10515 GCA_964651605.1 uncultured Pirellulales bacterium
GGTATGCGTATATCATCACCGACATAATACTGTGATTGCCGGCTATCGAATGCAGTTTGATATTCAAGGAGCGAGTAAAGAAGCGGGACAAATTTGGACGAAAGAGCCAGTTGGCTGTCCGATGGCTGCCAGCCGCTGGTCAGTACCAGCAACGTTCCTTTTGCGACAGGCAGTTCAAACAGCGCCGGGTCATTATTGTCAAAACGAGCCAGCACGTGTGCATCCGGCAGATTGTCGATATTTACCCTGCGGTAATTCCAGAAGTGAATCTTCGTAAAATCTCTAAAGCGGGGTTCGGAGAAAACCGCCAGCAGAGGATGCTCAAATTCAATCTGCGAGAACATTACATAATCCTGAACCTTGGCTTCCTCAGCTTTTATATTTTCAAGACCGGCAAGACCGGCCAGTGTTGCGGCTGCATCGGCTGATTTCATAGCCAGCAGAATCATATTTCCGGCCTGGAGCTGCCGGCGCAGAGGTTCAATGGATTCCGGCTTAACCGCATCAGTAATAATAATTAACTGTGCTGATGAAAGAACCGTTTCAGGAATTGCGTTAAAGGCAGGGCAGGTAACTATCTGAGGCTTGAAAATATTCGTCTGCTGGAACACACGCTTCAGATAGTAAAGCATCTGTCGTGGGTTGTTGGCGTCGTCGTTGCCGAGATATAGAATATTTGCCTGCTGTTTCAACTTCGGGGCCAGATAAAGCGTGTTGTCGAAATTGCTGTTGTCGCCGGTCAGAGTCAACTCTCCTGCAGTTATATTATTTAGGTCGGCAGGGGCAGCGGTAACTATACTGTCGCCGGCAGGGACATAAATGTCAACAGGTTTGCCTCCGGGATTTGCGGATTTGTCGCTTGTCCATCTTAATTGGAAATGTTCAGAGGTTGCATCGGCAGAGTTGATAATGCGAATGCTGATTTCTCCTTTGTCGTCCGACTGGAGCATATAATCGCTTTTGGTGAGCAGTTGCATTGCGGCGTTTGTGTGTTCCTTGGAGCGGATTGTTTTTATTGTCAGCTCCATACCTTCAGGCCAGAGGTAGTTGTGCAGGGCATCAAAGTCACTGCCCTGTTGCAGGTCGCTAATCAGGATAATCTGCCGTTTGGTAACAGGGGTTTTAACGTTGATTTCGTCGTCTTCAATTGCCTCGGCGGCGGTAACCAGAGCGTTGCCGGTGTTAGTCGCTCCCCAACCCGGCGACAGTGTGGATAATGCCTGCTTTGCTGATGACAGGCGAAGCTGTGGTTCTGTCTGACTCCATAAATCGAATCCTATTAGCGGCCGGGCTTCCTTGTCGAAACTCATAACACACAGGCGGTCGGCTGGTTCGGTATCGTTCATAGCCACCTGTGCCTGGCTGATAGCTTGTTCCCATAGGCCGGCCCGGCGCATTGATGCGCTGGTATCGACCAGTATTACCATGCGTCTGCCGGAATTATTTTGAATGTTGCTCTGTTCACTCTTGCGGAAAAACGGGCGGGTAAACGCCCCCGCCAGCAAAATCAGAATCATACATCGCAGAATCAGCAGCAGGATGTCCTCCAGCTTTTTTCTGTTTTTGAATCGCGGTGCTGTTGTGCGCAGGAACAACAGAGAGCTAAAGGTTACGCGCTTGCGCGTATGGCGACGTATCATATGCAGTATGAGCGGCACAGTTACAGCCGCAATCCCAGCCAGAAATAGAGGAAAAAGAAAACTCATATTCTTCTCCTGGATATTGCCCCTGCTATCTGCCGGGTTCTTTTTCGAAGCTGCATACGGTCGTGCAGAAAATCAATCAGTGCCAAATCAAACGGCCGGTCCGTTGCAAAAAGATGGTAGTCAACGCCGAGATTCCGGCAGATTAGCCTGATTGCTGCCAGGTGATTGTCCAGCTTGCTTTCATATTCCTTCTGGGCTGCTGCGGGGTCAACGTACACATTTTTGCCTGTCTCTATATCTTCAAATAAAGCCGGGGCATCAAAAGTGAATTTCAACTCAGCAGGGTCCAGCACATTAAAGACCACTAAATCGTGGCCGTTCGCCTTTAAATAGCTCAGGTACAGTTGCAGCCTGTCTATTGGTGTCAGAAGGTCGGAAATCAATATCACCATACCGCGTTTTTTTAGCATCCCGGCGATTCGCTGCAAAGGCTGCCCCAGCTCGGTACTTTTGCCTTTGGGTTCGGCTTCGAGAGCGAGCATCAGGCGGCGCAGGTAGCCCGGCTTGTTTCGGGCGGCCATATATTCCCGAATCTGGTCGTCAAAGGTGGCAAGACCTACGGCATCGCCCTGAGTGGACAGAAAGTACGCCAGTGTCGCTGCCAGTGTGGCGGCATATTGCGACTTGGTATAGCCGACCGAACTGAAAGCCATAGAACGGCTGTAATCAATCAGCAGATGACATCTAAGATTCGTTTCATCCTGATATTTTTTGATATAGAGACGGTCGCTGCGGGCATAGAGCTTCCAGTCTATATAACGCGGGTCGTCTCCGCTGGAATACTGCCGGTATTCGGTGAACTCGGATGAAAAGCCATGATACGGACTGCGATGAATGCCTTTCCAGAATCCCTCGACGATTGTTTTGGCGCGCAGCTCCATTGATTTAATTTTCATCAGAGCAACCGGGTCAATCAGGCCGGCAGTTTTTGTTGTTTGTCGTTCATTATTCATTATTCATTATTCAATATTCATTATTCAATGCTACTCCCGCCTGACCGAATTCAACAGACGGTCGATAAAATCTTTAATCGTAACACCTTCGGCCTCGGCACGGTAATTGATTAAAATTCTGTGCCGCAGTACCGGATGAGCCAGCGATTGTATATCCTCGAAGCTGACATAAGCTCTGCCTTCCAGCAGTGCTTTGGCTTTGCCGCCCAGCACCAGATATTGTGACGCCCTCAGACCTGCTCCCCAGGTAACCCATTCATTCACGAAATCAAGGTTATTATCCGGTCCCGGCCGGGATGCCTTTGAGAGCCTGACGGCATAACGCACGACCTCCTCGGCTACCGGCACTTTGCGAACGACATCCTGAAACCGGAGCAAATCCTCACCGGAGAGAATCGGCTCTATCGGCTTAGGTTCGACAGAGGTGGTCTGGCGAACAACGTTGATTTCATCATTTTCAGGCAGATAATCTATCCAGACATTGAACATAAATCTGTCGAGCTGTGCCTCCGGCAGCGGATAAGTGCCTTCCATCTCGATTGGATTCTGCGTTGCAAATACATAGAAAGGCTCGCTGAGCGTATGACAAACACCGACGGCAGTTACGTGGTGTTCCTGCATAGCCTCCAGTAAGGCAGCCTGAGTCTTTGGCGGTGTTCGGTTAATCTCATCTGCCAGAAGTATATTTGCAAAGACGGGGCCTTTTATGAAGACCATTTTGCGTTCGTGGTCGGTTTGCTGAAGGATTTCTGTGCCGGTGATGTCAGCCGGCATAAGGTCTGGCGTGAACTGGATTCTCTGGAATGTCAGATGAAACAGTTGTGCCAGCGACTTGACCAGCAGCGTCTTGGCCAGACCCGGTACACCGGTAATCAGACAGTGTCCGCCGGACAATATCACAATTAGCAAATGGTCAATCACATCCTGCTGACCTATGATAACTTTAGAAAGTTCTGTTCTGATACGCTGCCGCGCATCCTTAATCTGGGTAACAGCCCATCGTTCGAATTCATAATTTTTAGTAGCCAACAGTATGTTCCTTTCCAAGTAAATCTACATTTATATATTTTTCAGTGTGTCATAGCGTAAAAGACGATATTTATCCCCAATGGATAAGCCTTTTTCTCCGAAAATTCATGAAAATACCATTCATTCTCAGCTTCCCGCTCCCAACCATCACCGAGGTCGGTATCTCTGCATATAATAACCATCATTCTGCCTTTGTCGTCATATATACCCAGGTAATGCGGTGTAAGTGCATCTTCGCGTTCATAAGTTTTTCCTGTTAATGCAACATTGATACTCGGAATCTGCGGTTTCTCCTTGAGTACAAAAACACAGTTGAATATCGGATGCTGCAATGTAAGTTCCACAGGCTCGCGTTCGGGGAACACCCGTTTCATTTCGAAGTATATATTATCCCATTCAGCCTTACCCCAAAAATCATCTATCATCAGAAATCCGCCGTTAAGAAGATAGCGGCGAAGAGAAGCAACCTCACTATTGCTAAAAACCAGCCTGCCGGGTTCAACTATATAAATAAAAGGGTAATTAAGCAATTCAGGGGAAGTCAGTTCAAGAAATATAGGATTTGGATTAACCTGCATCGATGTTAATTGATGCAGACGGTAAGAAAAGTTCAATTCGCTGTCAGGATAGTCTGTACTCCAGTTTCCACCGCTAAGGGTGCGACCTGAGCTGCTACTTCTTGAGGTATAACGAATTCGTACGAAGGTGAAAACGTCATCTTTAAACTCATTGTCAGGTTGCCAGTCAGGTATCCCGGCGCGATTGAGATTTGTTTGGTATAGACCTGTTGCATTGCTTCCGGCTGTTACTGTCCCTTCGGAAAAAGCTAATACTAAAATTATGATGTACCACTTTAATTTAGTCATATATCAACTATTCGAATATATGATAACACCTCTGTTTAATGTGTCATCACATAAAAAACTACATTTATTCCCAGCGGATAAGCCTGAGATTCGGAAAACGTATGGAAAAACCACTCATTGTCGCCTTCACGTTCCCATCCGTCGCCGGTGTCGGTATTAAGGCTCATAAGCACCATCATCCTGCCCTTGCTGTCATTGATGGCCATATAATGCGGCAGGCGAGCGTCCGGGCGCTCCCAGGTTATGCCATAAGGACGTCCCTTCTCAGCCCATTGATAATTGAGAATCTGCGGTTTTTTCTTCAGTACAAAGACGCAATTAAATATCGGATGTTGCAGCGTTAGCTCTTTCGGTTCATATATAGGCTCGGGAAAGACTCGTTTCATCTGGTCATAAACATTTTCCCACTCATTATCTCCCCAGAAATCGTCCATCCACATAAATCCGCCATTCAACAGATAGTTACGAAGAGCCTTTACTTCTGCATCTCTTAACTCAAGATAGCCTGGTGCACACATATAAAGGAAGGGATAATTATAAAGCTCCGGATTTGTCAGCTCAATGTTAACGTTTTCAGGATTCACTTCTATCGAAGTTAGTTGATGCAGACGAAAAATAAAGTTCTTGTCACTGTCCGGGTAATCTATATTCCAGAATGTCCCGCTATTCCAGCGATAAAGCGACATATCGCCAATAATAGGGGGGTCATTAAACCATTTACTGTGTGTAGCATTTCTATCCGGTTGTGTGCCGCCGGTTGATGAATATCTGACTCGTGCAAAGGTAAATACATCATTAGGAAACTCCTTGTTCGGCTCCCAGTCAGGCAGGCTGCTCCGGCTGGAATAACCCCGATTTGAAAAGCCCCCTCCCATGTCAATGCCTGAACTACCGCGACCGTTGAAAGTCGTGTTACCCCGGCTGCCGCCTGTTCTGCCTGTGCCTCTGCCTCTTCCTGTCGTCTGTGCAAAAATCACACCTGCCCCAAAACAGGCTGCAAACGCTAATATAATAATAAGCCATCTTGTTTTTCTCACGGATTGTTCTCCTGAGCAGATGACGGTTTATTTGGTTCGTTAGAACTGCTTCTGCCTGAAATTCCGCCTTCTTTTTCTATGATTTGCAGCAGCAAATTATGCGCCTGGCGGAAACGAGGAGCATCAGCCAGAGCAATGAGAAGATGTCTCTTAGCGGCCTGCAGGTCATTTGTTGTCAGTAGTTTTGCAAGCCTATAATGCACATCCACCGGGTCGGCAGGGTCAAGCTGGACCAGACGTTCATAAGATTCTATTGCCTGCCGATTATTGCCAAGCTCTTCATTGGCCAAACCGAGTTCCTGGTGCAGTTTTGCCAGCATCGGATAAACTGCGAAATATCTTTGCCCGTTTTTAATCACACCCTGCCAGTTCTTTTCCGCAAGGTCGATTTCCATCAACCGGTCATAGACCGGAAGTGCATCGGAGGACAGCTCCGCCAGCTTATTAAGAATCTGGTATTCTTTCTGCGTTTGCTTCTGATTGTGATAAACCTCCGCCAGAAGCAGATAGGCGTTATCCTGGCCGATATATTTAGGGTATATTTCAATGATTTTGGAGAGAGTTTTTTCTGCCTGTTCCCATTCACTGTCGGCTACGAGTCTTTTTGCATAAGTTGTCAAAGCCCAGAAACTGTTAGGATGCTTTTGCAGCCATTGAACCAAACTATTTGTATCGGCTACTGTACTCTGTATATCATTGGGTTCTTCCCAATCCACAGCAGGGGCCAGATTCATTGCACTTTCCCATGCGAAGGCGGCAAAAGCCATTTCCAATCTATCTATTGAATCGGCATTTTTGGATAGAGCATCATTTATTTCCATACCTTTTTTCAAATCAGCAAGAATCCCCCGTATGCTCTGGTAACCGTAGTTTTTTACCAAGAACTCAACAACCAGTTTTGATTCAAAATATGCAAATTGTAGTGATAAAAAGTCTGGAGGATTCAAAAAGGCAGCACTGAGCTGGCTAATAGGCACAAAAGAGTTTTCATCGAGTATCATTGAGCGGTACACAGGAGTCATCTGCTCGCCACAGTTGGGGTCCCGCTGAGATTCCTCATAGACGCTTATGCCTTCACTTAGCCAGCGTGGCATTTTATTTTGCGTCATACCGAGTGTAACAACATGGGTAAATTCGTGCCACAGCATCGATTGCCAGTTGCTTGGTCTTTCGGTATTCGGGCTGTTTGCTGTTACAACATTGCCGAAACACACACCTAAAAAACCGTCCCCGCCCGGAATTCCGAAGGTTCGCACTGCAAAATCCTGCTGATTGGGGAAAATCTCCAGAATCACCGGATGTTCTATTTTAGTGCTGAATTTCTTGCAGAGGACAGACTCAGCCTGCTGCATCAATTCCAGCACTGCCTGTCCATAGGCAGCAGCTTCATGTGTTTCCATTCGCACTGTAATATTGCCGGACTGCAGCGATTTGTATTTACTCAGGTGGTCGTGAAGGTTCAGCAGATTGTACGCCTGAATATTATATTTATCCTTACTGTACACCTCCTGAGTCAGTTTCCAGCCTTCTTCTTCCTGGCCGAGCCGGAGCAGGTCCTGGGCCAGTTGGATTTTGGCGGGTATATAGTTCGGGTCGAATTTCAACGCCTGACGCTGATATGAAGCGCTCTCGGTGAACCGGTATTTCGCTGAGAGTTTTGAACCAATCAAAAAATCGACATTGGGGTTATCCGGCCAGTATTTAAGTGCGCTGGAGCGATTTTTTTGAACGGAAGCGGTGTTATTGGTCAGGCTGGCTATAACACAGCGCAGCGCCCAGGCCTGCGGGTCTGAGGGATTTATTTTGATAATTTTATCAAGCTCAGCCGATGCCTCTGTATATGCCTCGCCGTCTATAAGATGCTCGGCAAGAAGCAGTCTCGAAGCGGAATGATTTGGGTTGACGGCAAGTGCTGCATTAATCGATTCGAGCATTGCAGTTCTGTCGCTGTGATAAAGTGCCATTGCAAGCCCGCAGTGCATATCAGGGTCATCCTTGAAGCGTCTTAGGCCATTGCGAAAGCTGGTGGCGGCTAAATCGTAGTCCTGTTTATCCAGCGCCAGCTCAGCAATCGAAAGATATGCCTGTCTGCAGTTCGGGTCAGCTCTTAGTGCCGGGTTATAAACCTGCTCCAGAATAAGGCGGGGGTCATAACCGAGCTTCAGCAGCGCTTCTCCGAGAATTACCACATTTGTTGTATCTGTCCTTAAAGAAGATGTCGAGGTGATTGTGAGAATCCTTGTTAGCATTTCCTGGGCGATATTTCTTCGACCTGCATAAAGATTCGCCTTGTATGCGAGGTATAATAATTGCGCATCTGTCGGAAAGCGTATAATTGCCGACGAAATTTCTTTTGCAGCCTGGTCATATTGCCCCAGCTCCATCAATGAACTGATTAGCAGATTTTGCCATTGAGCGTTGTCTCTATTGTTGGCGGCAACTTTTCTGGCAGTATTCAGACATTCGGAATAATGTCCTGTCCTGAATAGTTTTTCAGCGCCGGCGATGGAATCGGTGGATTGTGCCGGGCAGACCGCTCCCCCCAAAAGCATAATGCAAAATACAATCGCCGGCAGGGACAAACTGAAAGGGCGTTCGTCGGGGAAGGTCATATATACACCCCAAAATAAAAAAACATACTTCACAATATTATCTTTTGAGCCGGCTGTGCTGTTATTTACTCTCTGATTATACTAACAACGCAGTGTTACTCAAGAGAATATAAACGATTTTAGACTTTACGTTTTTATGCAAGGCTTGTTCATCCGTAAAAAGCCTTGCGAACAATACTATGCTTTTCAGTTTAGACTAACTCTATTAATGTTAAGACGTTCCTGATTTATGTGATATTGCTTCAAAAAAATAAATTTATTGCACAGGTGCGACTACATATAAGAATTGGGAATAAAGGCGGGGTTAAATGATTTGAAAAACCGCCCAGACAGCTCCACTGTGGTTGGCGGAGCTGCCGGGGCAATTCTATTTGGTGGTGGTTATACCGTAAGAAGTTCTTGCGGGCAAAGCTGCTGATTTCGTTTCTTTCTGCGATTGATTGTCCTCTGGTCGCTCTGCTGCTTGTTTTTTTGGTCTGAAGCCAGTTGTAATGCTTCAACAACATTTTGGGCGAAAAGGTCTGCTTCTATTTCCTGCCAGAGACCTTCAGCACGATTGAACAGGCCTCCTGAGACCATAATCCGCATTTCCGGCCAGGCATTGACGGATTTAACTGTCTCTATCAGCCTGCGGATGTCCGGCGCCTGCCTTGGTGAAGCACCGTAAATAAGCAAAATATCCGGTGCATATTCGTTGACATAAGAAAGAATATCATCGTTTGTCAGGCCGCCGCCCAAGAATCTGACATCCCAGCCGTCACTTTCAAATAAATCTGTCATCATCTGAGAGCCAAGCTCCTGCAGCTCCTGCTGTGCGCAGCAGATAACTATTTTTTTGTTCCTGCTTTCTCTGCGGGGCAGTTTATTCTGAAGCTGGTCAACAATAGTCCGGTTAATTCTCGTGGCTAAATGCTCCTGAACGACGGTAATTCGCTCCTCGCGCAGCAGCCTTTCGATTTCGAGCATTATCGGCCAAATAAGGTGAATATAGACGCTGTTTGTCGGTATGCCGTGCTGCAAGACCTCTTCTATTACGGCTCGGCAGGCCTTTCTATCGCCACGAAGCAGGGGTTCGAGATAACGAGCTAATGTTTCTTGTTCTATCATTTTCTAATCTCCAAAATAAATTTATCACTTAATATGTTGCCTATATTCACTTGTTGCAGTCGTCTGTAATACAAAATGTTAAACTGGGTAACATTTAACATCTGTTATTTTAAGTATCGGAGATGGGCTTAAAAATACTTTAGGCAAAATTGGTAATATGGGCAATATAGAGACTTTGTTTTTGGCCTGTTCATTTATTAAGATGAATATTAAATTACAAATTTAATATGCAATGGCTTTATTTTAGGACGTAAAAATATATTTTAAATAGGTAAAATAGTTGAAGGCTGAGACTTGTACTACCTTTTTTCTTGCAAATTGCTGTTCAGGCCTTACACTATCGTTCTATGGCGAAGAAATCCGATACAGGCGAGTCTATGAGCGAACAGGCATTTATTAGAAAGACCAACAGGAGGATTATCGCACTGACGGTCAAAGATATTTTAGATGAACAAATCGCCTATAAATTAGCGTGACGTATGTCATTGTTCTAATGTCTGTCATTCCCGCGCAGGCGGGAATCCATATTTTGATTCTGGATTCCGGAACAAGTCCGGAATGACAAAATATGTTTCGGTGGGGCAAGCCACCACCCTACAAAACTATGAGCTATTAGGATTTGAGAAATGAAAAGAGATATAGAACTGATTCGAAAGATTCTCTTTGAAGTTGAAGAGTGTCCTGCTAATAAATATAACGATGGATTCAAATTTGATGGATATGACGATTGGACTATTGCTCTTCATGTAGAAATGTTAATCGAAGCTGGACTTTTAGATGGGGAAGTTATGCGTTTCGTTAGTGGTGAACCTCCAAGTGTCAGAGTGCTACGATTAACATGGTCTGGTCATGATTTCATTAGTGCTGTTCGTGATGACACTGTCTGGAAAAAAGTAAAGGAAAATGTAATAAAACCTGCTTCTTCATGGACTTTTAGTTTGATTCTTGATTATGCCAAGAAAGAAATAAAAAAGCTTATAGGTTTATAGTTTTGTTGGGTGGGGCTGGGCTTAGCCAAAAGTTGCCCTACCAGTTGTTCTTATTATAAATTTTTCAAAAAATTCTCAAAATTTCAGCGGACAATAACCTGCGATGTTAATATAATAGTTAACAGAATAGAATGTGGAATTTAGAATACAAAATATAGAACACAGAATACAGAACACAGAATACAGAATACAGAATATTTAGCCCTGCCATTTATG
>CAZYWY010000029.1:0-10514 GCA_964651605.1 uncultured Pirellulales bacterium
CAGGTATCACCATTGTCTGTTTGTTTTTTGCAGGTCTTACACATCCGATGGCGAAAATTATGCCGGATGTTATTTTAAAAGGAACTACATTTACCTTCCATCCAGTTGAAATCAGGCTGTTTTTTATCCCCCTGATGATGATCCCATTTATTAGTACATTGAGCGTTATTTTTTACAGAAGGCCATTTCTTATTGTTTTATATAGCATGCTGATTTTTTTGCTGTATTTGATGGTATTAATAGTTCCTGTTATAATATCAGTAGTTACTATTTTAACAATGGATTTAACAACATCATCTGTAACACCATCTCCTACAAATCCATCAGACCGGTTCAACCAATTAAATGAAATGTTGCTTAATCCGGCTAATAGTTTTGTTCTTATAGCTTTGAGCTGTGTAATCTTTACAGGTGTGCTGTATTATTTCTGCAGCAGAAGGCCGCTGGTCGGGCAGGGGGGATAAGTTGTGAGATTAAAATTTCAGGAGAGTACGAAATGAGCATTTTTACTGCCAACTTAAAGCATTTTTACCAACGCCGGGGCCTCTGGCTGGTCTATGCGTGGATAGGATCGATGCTATCTTTTAACATTATGATTTGGAGAAATGACCCCAAAAACAGCATCTATATGTCTATGTTCATGTTGATATTCTTATTGTATTTTTTAGGATATATCGCTGTAACGATGCAGATTGAGATTCTTAATAAGCCATTTACTTATTGTCTTTCAGGCCATAGAAAAATTGCCCGAAAGTTTCTATTGCTTGCAGGACTATCAGTCAGTCTGTTGTTTTCGCTGCCTTTTCTTTTATATCCTGGTCTGGATTTGGGGAGATTACTTATTGTAGTTTTGTCGGCATTTTCTGTTTTTTTATCCGGTTACTGGATTTCTGTGGGTGTTAATTTGTTAATTTATAACAGGGTAAAATGGGCAGGTTTTTTGTATTTTATTCTTTTTGGTGGGATGTTCTTAGGTTTTATATATTGTAAAGTCCTCGGTGACATGATTTTAAGATTTCCTGCACTTTTCATAGCTATCGGGATGTTCTGCAGTATTTTTGCCTGGCTGCAATTAGGGGATGATAGCCTTGCCAGGCGATATTGCGCAAAACCAATTCTTGGTTTAGCTGGTGCGTGGGATAGAGACAGGATGCAAAGATTGTCACGCGCCAGAATTGCTGAAAAAGGGGACAAGATATTTAGAGATGCTCCCTGGGTTGAGCAATTTTTTCTTGGCCGTATGATGCAAAGCAAGGTCTTAAGCACCGGACGCTCTATATGGGGTAGTTTGTACACAACGTTCGGGCCTAATTTGTCTATGGGTAGAGCAATATTATATCAGACAATGATTTTCGTGTTACTGCTGTGTTTTTTGGGATATATAGATGGGTATATGAAGCGTTCATCATCAGCATCTTTTATGCTCTTTATTATGCCTTGCATGATAACTATATTCATCCAGTTACCTTTTTATTCGAGCCTGTTAATCGCCGGCGGGCGGAGGGAAAGATTTTTTTCCACAATGACAGTGATTGCTGCAACTGTATTAATTGTTACTGTTGCTATTTTGATGTTGACTGCTCTGGCGCAGCCGCTTGAAAAAGTGATGCCTGAAATTATACTGCGGGGTCAGAAATTTACTTTTCAGGCACCGGATATACGGTTATCTTTTGTACCTTTGCTGATTATGCCGATTTTTTTCATTCTCAATATTTTGATTCGCCAAAAGTTCATTCTTTTTATGCTAACGATAATGATTTTTTCTATGTCTTTTCCTATTTTAATGTTAGTTGGACACAGGACAATGCAAGCACCCCCCCCACACCCGGTGGAAGCTTGGTTAGCAGCAGCGATGAATCCGGTTACGATTGCTGCTTTAATAGTGCTATCCTGGCTTATTTTAACAGCGGTTCTGCATTATGTTTGCACGAAACGGCCACTTACAGGGCAGGGTAGAGTATGAAATGCTGTTGAGATGAATCCGCTAATGAGGAACTTTTACAAACGTCGCGCCAGCAGGCCGACAAGAAGAGCCAGCAGCGCCAGCAAATAACTAATATGACTGACAGGCATAGACGCCCTGATAGGAATTAAATATTCCCGAATATTTTCGGCGATAAGTGGTTTGATTTTTTCGATAGCCGGGTCAATTTTTGCCGCCAGATTATACTCAGCCGGGTAGGGTTTATGGAAGTGCATTACTGCCATTTTGTCATTGTCGTGGTCGTACAGCCGCAGTGATATTGTCTTTTTGTTCCGAATCGGGACAGCCAGTGAATATCTTCCAAGACCCGCCTGCCTGCAGTCGATGCTTTGCGGTTCTGCATCATCATAGTTCACCTTCGCATCCCAGTTTATGCCGTTGATGAAAAGTCCCGCCTTGTCGTGCTGTGTGAGTTCGAGCCGCCAGAAGTCATTATCAGCGGACTGGCTGACAAAAAGTCCCTCAGTGGAATTTCTGCGGACGACACTGCGAAGAATCTGCGACCAGAAACGCCCGAAGTCTTCCCAATTAAGCCACTGGCTGCCCCACCTGTCGGTCATATCACTCGTATATGCCATACCTGTGCCAAGACCGTATCTTGAGACCGCCAGAAGAGGGTCGCCCGTCTCGACCGCAAGAAGCAGTTGCGTGGCTGGTTTTGCACGTGTCATAACATAGCCAAGTATCATAGGAAGTTTGGCTTCGTCGATTCCGCTTAACATCGGATGGTCGCCGGTTTGGACGACCGAAAATAAATCCTCTTTAACAGCCGTGCTTGAGATTTCTACGGTTTCTTTCGTGAAGATATGGGGTATCGAAGATATGTCGGTAGTTTCATAGTAGCGTCCTCGACCAATTTCTGCCAAAGTTGCCAGGAGCGGCCTGTCGGCATTGCCAATCGCCACGGTCGAAAGTGTAATGCCGGCATTGGCCATTTCAGCAGCAAGACCCTGATGATTGTCCGCCTGGCTGTGGCCGTCGGTCAGAAGGATTACGTGCTTGATTTTGGCATTTGTCGTATCCAGCATTCGGTAAGCTGCGCTCAATCCCGGATATATATTGGTGCCGCCGTTTCCGGCGAGAGTGTCTATTGCATTCTTGATGGCATCGGCATCCAATGCGCTTCGCATATCAGAGACAACATAGGCCTGGCTGTCAAAACCTACAACTCCGATTTGGTCCTGTTTGCCCAAAAGCTCTACGGTTGCCTTGGCTGCCTGCCTGGCCAGGTCGATAGGATTTCCTGACATACTGCCTGATTTATCAATTACCAGCACCATTGCAATCGAGGGCTGTTCTTTTTCTTTTTCATATCTGCTGGTCAGTGGCAGAACTTCTTCGATAGGCGTTTTAAAATATCCGCCGAGCCCGAAACTGTTGCTCGAGCCTGTCATAATAAATCCGCCGCCGAAATCAATGACATAGCTTTTGACCATTTCCATCTGTTCCGGTTTAATATCGAGAGCCGAGATATTTGCGAAAATCACTGCATCGAACGTAAGCATCTCTTCAAGTTTTTCCGGCATACCATGATTATCGCGAACATCGACAGCAAAACCCTGTTCGGCCAGCGCACTTACGAACGGTCTCATCTGAGTCGGCTTCTCATGTAAAATCAGAATTCTCGGTTTTCCTCCGACGTTGACAGTGCAGCTTAACTGGTTGTTAATCGGGAAATAATCCTGTTCAGCGGCAAGCTCTGCCGTCCACTGATTCGCCCCAGGGGCGGTCATTTCCACATCAAATACGAAAGTATTGTCATTGTTCGTGTCAAGCACGACATCCATTTGTTGAACGACAATCGCCCTGTTTAAGAGTTTGATTTTCGCCGGCATTACGGAATTTGTTACTGCTTGAACTGTGAAGCGAACTTTTTCATTCTCAAAAGACTCCGTGGTGCTGGCTTTCAGCGAGGTAACACATACTTCGTTCTGTTTCAATCCTTCAAGCGGCTGGTATCTTACATCAATATTTTCTTTATTCAGGGCATCGATGGCAGTTTGGATCTCGTCATTGGTCTCACGCCCATCTGAAAAAAGAACGACCCGCCGGGCTTTGTCGGCAGGAAAGCTCATACGGGTAACCAGAAGTGCCTGTGCGATTCGACTTGCACCTCTAAATTTGTCGTCAGGTATGGTTTTGAGCCACTGGTCCAACAATTCAGCAGCCTGCTCAATAGTTTTAAAAGTCCTGATACCGTCGGCGACGAAAAAAATGTCCCAGGAATCCGACCGGCCAAGCTCTTTTGTGCATTGCCCGATTTGTTCTATTGCGTTTCTTGCAGATTTTAAATCGACAGATTCAGAGACATCCACAAGAAAGACCACATGCAGACCCTGCGATTTTCGCGCAGTAAAAGGGCGTGACAGGGCCAGTATAATCAGTGCAACTGACAAGACCCGCAGTACCAAAGCCGCTATACGGTAGCCGAGCGGCCTGTCCACAAGACTGTACTTGTAGCTGATAAATATCGGTATCAGCAGTAAAAGCCACAGCAAAGGTCTCAGACTTACAAGATACATAAATTACCCAACTTTTCTGCGGTGATAAAGAATACACTCAAACGGCAATATCAGCAAAGCCAGCGTGCCAAGTAGGGCGCTCGGCGAAACTCCGCTATTTATGGGCCTGCTGGTGTCCGATATATCGTCATTGTTAATCATAGTCTCGGATTCATCGAGTAGGCCGGTGCCAAGCTGCCGCTGGCCGGTGGAATTTGAAAATGTATAATGTCCAACCTTCCTGATGGGTCCATATTCGCTGCCGCAGTGTTCTACGAAATTTTTATCCTTATCCATCGTTACAACCGTGATTTCATCTTTTGAGGCGATTGTTACTGGAATGACAGAACCGGTCGCGTAAACTGAAAAGATGCGGTCAGACCTGCCCATTAAGTGACGGGCAGCATTATAAACCAGGACGGGAAACCAGGCGCTGTAATAAAAATCGGAGTCCCGCAGGTTCATATTGACAATCACTGCGCTGTTGTTGGCATCTCGAAGCCGAAAAACAAGCGGCACATGGTCGGCGTTTTCCACAAGCACAAGATTATCTGCCGGAAGATTCACATCTCTTGCCCCAACAAATGGAATTGCCCCGATATCGCAATGTTCCAGCAGCGGGTGGTTTTCTATGATAACGTGAGGAACGATATTGTTGAGAGGTTCTGAGAATCGGCCCCACCAGCCCTGTGATGGCTGGGGACTAAATACGATTGAACGGCCTTCAGCGGCGGGTGAGCCTGTGGTGAGTATTATATCGGGCTGCGAATCTGTTAATAACAGGTCGCCGCTTGTCTTGGAAAATGCCAGAATGCTTTGCCTGAGAAAATAAGTATCGTTTGAATCCACAGCAACACGTATGGTGCGTTTGGGCGGAACTACAAGACAAACCGTATTGTCTCTGTCCAGTGCATCCTTATAATCGACTTGAACAGTCCACAACCCTGGCTGCGCATTATAAATTGTGTACGTCTGCGGTTTGTTTGTACCTGGTTCAATCTCAAGAGGTATCAGCTTGTTTGTTGTACGATTTGGGCCGTACTGGACGAGCAGGTCGGCTTTGATGGTTTGCTGAGCGGTAGAGGCCGTCTGAAAATAAAGCTGAAGCTGGTCGTTTGTACCTTCGATATACTGGATGTCACAGGCAGTTATTCCGACGTTGTCCTGGTTGGAGCCGACCTTTAGCAGCTCCACGAAATCCGGCAAATCTCTGCTGATGCCGCAGCCGTCGCTAAGCAGGAGAATTCGATACTGACTTTCCGTTGCACCCTGTATCGCCATAAAGTCGAGAGCTTTGACACGGAAAGGGCAGTCGGATGATTCTATTTTATTTACGGCATCGATAAGGGTTTGCGGGCTGGTGGTAAAGTGACTATGGTATCTGATATCGAGTGACACCGAGGCAACGGCGGCCTGCTGATTCGCATTGAGATTCCGTATGATTCCATTTGCTATGCTTTTAGCTTTTTCAAGTCTTGTTCGGCCTGCATCGTGCGTGCTCATAGAAGCGCTGTTATCAATAAGGATTAAAAGGTCTTTTCGCTGGTCATCAGTTAGTTGCGGTGCTGTCAGTGCCAGAACAACAGATACAAATACAAGCAGCATAAGCAACAAACTTAGCAAATCCCGCAATTTTTCAAACAGGTTCGTAGAACGCTTCTGGTCGAACAGATGCTGCCAGAGGAAAAATGCAGTGGTGGGTTTTCGTCTTGGCCTAACCTTGAGAAAATAGACGGCCACCAGAGGAATCAACCCCAACAGTATCCAGAAATAAAAAGGATACAAAAAAGTCACGCCACCAATCCTCCTCTTCGCAGAATCTTTTGAATCACTTCGTCAAATGGGATTTCTGTGGTCGTTGAAATCAGTCCGATTCCGTGTCTGGCACAAAAAGATTCGAGGGTGGCGTTCCAGTTTCGCAGAGCCTGTTCATACGCAGCGGCGATGCTTCCGGTAATTGTGATTTTCCGACGGGCGGCAGTTTCAACACATTCGAGATCCACATCACCTTTTAATCTGCAGAATCTTTCATCAGGGTCCTGAGTCTGAATACAAAATAATTCGTTTTTGTTCCACTGAAGAAATTTCAGCGGCTGTTCGAAACCGCCCGGAAAGAAGAAATCCGAAACAGGGATTACCAGACCCCGACGCGGATGCCATTGCCTCAGTGTCTTAACTGCTGCATCCAGGTCAGATGTGCCGTTGAAAATTTCGGCATCTTCAAGAGCTTGAAGCACCTCCAGAGTTTTACCCCGTCCGAGTGTCGGAGTTGTTATCGGTTTTAGCCTGTCGGTCATACCGTATATGACAATCTTATCCATACTGTGCAGGGCAATATACGCAAGAGCCGCTACGAGCTGACGGGCATAAAGAAATTTGGCTTTCATTGAAATGCTCGAATCCAGAAGGAAATAAATCGTTACATCCTCTTCCATCTCGAACAATTTAATCATCAGCGATTCAAGACGTGCATAAACCCGCCAGTCGATTGCCCGGTGGTCGTCTCCATAAGAATATTCGCTGTAATCTGCGAAAGTAATGCCCGCACCTTTCTTTGTGCTTCTGCGGTCGGCTTGAAGTGTCCCGCCGAGGACTTTTCTGGCAAGCAGATAGAGAGATTCAAGCTTTCGTATAAATGCCGGGTCGGTTAGCAGCATAACAACAGTGCCTTTCCTTTAAGAAACTGCGGCATTGATAACAGAAGAAATTATCCTGTCGGCTGTCATGCCCTCGGCTTCGCCCTCGAAGCTCAGAATGAGCCTGTGTCGCATAGCCTGTACTGCTACAGCTTTAATATCCTCAGTAGAGACGTGATACCTGCCGGCCAGAAGGGCGCGGACACGGGATGCGGACAGAATCGTCTGTGCAGCCCTGGGCGAGGCCCCGTGCCTGACGTATTTTTTCACTTCGTCCGGTGCATTGGGGTCTGATGGATGAGTCAGCCGGACAACCCGTATTAAATAATCCCGAATGCTGCTCTCGATAGGCACATTTCTGAGAGTTTTTCCCATTTTAAGAATATCCTCGGCAGTGGCAACGGGTTTGATTTCAGGTTCTGTTGTTCCTGTTGTTCTGTTGAGAATTTCGGCAAACTCACTATGATTAGGCAGACCTACGTGAAGTTTGAAGAAGAACCTGTCGAGCTGGGCTTCGGGCAGAGGGTATGTCCCATCCTGCTCAATTGGGTTCTGAGTGGCAAGAACAAAAAACGGGCTTGAGAGTTTATGTGTTATTCCAGAGACAGTTACACATTTTTCCTGCATAGTTTCCAGCAGTGCCGACTGAGTTTTCGGCGTGGCTCTGTTTATTTCGTCAGCAAGAAGAATATTACAAAAGACCGGTCCTTGCTCGAACTGAAAGGCTTTGTGGTTTTCGCTGTGAATCAGAATATTTGAGCCTACAATATCAGCCGGCAGTAAATCCGGTGTGAACTGGATGCGTTTGAAGCTCAGATGCAGAGCTTTTGCAGTAGTATGCACCAGCGCAGTTTTACCAAGTCCGGGGACACCTTCGAGCAGAACATGTCCGCCGCAGATAATGGCGTTTAGGACATTATCAATCACCTCTTCCTGGCCAACTATGAATTTCTGTATTTCTTTTTTTAATACAGTAAATGTGTCTCGAAAATGCTCTGTTGCGACTTCTGCTTCCTGCCGGGTTAGAATCATAAATCAGTTTCCTTCTGTTGCGTTGTGAATATTTTCAAAATATGCTTTTACGCCTGCTTTTACCGCTTCCGGCACGTCTTCTCGTCGAACGAAAGATTCGACCTGCTGCTGGTACTGGAGATTTTCGCGTACCTTTGCGGCGTTGCCGGTATCAGAGCCGGCGCCCGATTCTTCGGTCGATGTCTGTGAAGGACCGGTGCCCTGGATACCCTGAACCTGCGTAAGCGGTCCGTTTGGTGCATCCTTTCCGGGTTCGGTATTTCTTGCGCTGCCTGCTCCTATGCCAGCCTCTCTTCCGCCCTGACCAGCGCCGTCTCCTCTCTGGCCATTGTTGTTTTGGCCTGCTCCCGGCATGTTGCCGTTACATTGCTGACACTGTCCCAGACCTTGCTGGCCTTGAGAAAGAGAATTCAGCATTTGCTGCATCATCGATTGTGCCTGGCGTTTGGCCGATAGCTGCTGCAGATATTGACCCATATTGCCGAGACTCTGGTTGGCATTTTGCGCTGCCTGCTGAGACGCTTGGCAGGCCTGGCACGACTGTTCAGATTGTTGTCCGGTTTGCTGCATTTGGCGCATAGCCTGCTGTAAGGCATCGTTGGCTTTTGCGGCACTCTGATTCAACTGCTTAGCAAGCTGGGAAGCCCGGCTTTCGGATTGAGAGGTCTGCTGCCCCGACTGGCCGGTTTGCTGTGACTGTCCCGATTCATTGCGGCCGGCTTCTTCAGCCATACGGCCTGCCATAGTTTTGAGTTTCTCAAGCTGTTCCTGCTGCATTTCCAACTCTGCCTGCGGGTCAATTTTGTATTTTTCGAGTTCTTTTGAAGCTGAATCATATTGTTTTTGTGTCAGTTGATTGCCGAGGGCTTTAGACTCATCATCTTTTTGAAGCTGTTTGCCCATACGGTCCAAAAGCTGCTCCTCTTTTTGCTGTTTCAGGCTTGAAAGAATGTCACCTAGGTCTTTTTCAAGCTGTGCATACTGGCGCATAGCGTCTTTTATATCCGGGGTTTCTTTCAACTGCTCGACTTTCTCTTTAAGAACATTAACATCGACAATTTTTTCAAGCTCTTTTTCATCAAGCTGTTTTGCAAGCTGTTCGAGGGCATCCTTAATCTGACGATTTATTTCTTCTGTGCTTTCCAGAGTGAGCGTTTCCTGCTGTTTTTTCAGACGTACTTCGGGGCTGTCCTGCTTAAAGCCCATAAGACCTGATGAAAGCACAAGAACGACCGCTATCGCCAGCATGCAGGTCGGGCAGTGATATCGAATCCCTTTAGTGGTCAGGCCGTCAAGAGATTTTTCTGTTTGTTCAGCTTGAAGTTTGTAAAAGCCTTCGTTCTTGCCTGATTTATGAAAACCGGAATAAGAACGGATGCTGTCTTTGAGCTTGAAATGCAAATCGGCAAATCGTGCAGCCTGGTCGTGTGAGAGTTGTCTGAATATCCAGTAACAGCATCCGAGCAGCAGGGCAGTTGAAAATACAGCGGGGTATATCCACAAAGGGACGTGGTAACCGCGAAGAATATAGCTTAAAGCGATGATTGTCATAACAGCACCGCCAATGACGAGTGAGCCGATAAACACAGACAGGCTGAGATGCCGATTAAGGCGTTTTTTGACATTGGCAATGAAATGTTCTATATGCTCCTGTTTATGTTTCATAAATTTCTCCAATCAAATATCTCGATTGTTTCAATTTTCATTTTCCTGTAACTGATAGTTCGAGGCCAGCCGGCTTATTAATGTATTATACTCAGATTTTGCCTTTTCGGAAAGATTTTTTGTATCGAACGAGCGCCAATATTCCAGAGCCTGAGATAACAGGTTATTTCTATTCAGAAAAACAATGTATACCTGCGCAGCAGGCCATTGTTGTTCAGACATAATGCTCATCTGTGCTGCTTTTTCCCACGAATGCTCGGCTTCATCGAGCAAACCGTTTCTTTCCTGAATGGAAGCGAGAGTTTCCCAGCAATATCTGTTGAACATCGGATGGGCACTTATTATGTCCGCATTTTCAAGAATTTGTTCCTCTGATAAAATGTTCTGATACCGCAGCAGCGTCATCATAGCATAGCCCGATGGAGCATCGGCAGAAAGGTCAGCTATAAATTTTATGCGATAAAGCCGCCAGATGATTTCAAGCCTTTTATCGATGGGCATATCCATCGAATTCATATACCTGCTGAGAAATTGATATATCGTCTGCAAATTGTAAGGCTGCATTGTTGAAGTATTTGGTGGAGAGGTTACT
Organism: uncultured Pirellulales bacterium; assembly: GCA_964651605.1. GTDB lineage: Bacteria > Planctomycetota > Phycisphaerae > Sedimentisphaerales > Anaerobacaceae > JAFGPS01. The sequence continues at coordinate 10,411 of CAZYWY010000029.1, forward strand.
TGTGATATGAATTCCTTGATTAGAGGTTCAATTTCGCCGTCTCTGCCGGTTAGCAATAGAAATACAATTTTGCTGCATAGAATCCGCTGAACATCCGAAGAAAA
>CAZYWY010000030.1:0-10509 GCA_964651605.1 uncultured Pirellulales bacterium
CGGTGGAAGACCGCCACGGTGGTCTGGAACTCCTCATCGGCCAGGTCGGGGTAATACTCGAACAGTTGCCGGGCCATAAACATACCTTTGTAGCAGATGGTTCTGCAGGACAGACTCGTTATATAAAAATCATTGCCATTTGGCCCGAGTTTTTCGGTGACCAGCCGTTCCGCCCGTCTGCGGGTCATATACAATTTTATTTCAAGAGTTTCATCTGCCAGACCTGCCCCATCAACAAAGACCTGCCTGATGGCCGGTTCTGCCGCCAGCGCAATCTGCCCCAGACAGCTTGTGTTGGTCGGCACATCCCGCCAGCCCAATACTTTCAGGCCATAATAGCCGACTGCTCCTTCAAACAGCTCTTCTGCCTGTCTGCGAAGGGCAGCGTTTTTTGAACCAAAGACAAGACCAACACCGTATTTACGGGGCTGCGGTAATTTGAACCCCAGCCGTTCAGTTTCGGAGGCTAAAAACTCGTGCGGAAGCTGAAATAAAATTCCGGCACCATCACCTGTAGTTTGGTCTGCGCCGGCGGCCCCGCGATGATGCAGATTCAGCAGAATCTGTTTGCCGTATTCTATAATGGCGTGTTCGCGTTTGCCGCTGATATTAACCACTGCGCCGATGCCGCAAGAGCCATGTTCACGCCGAGCCTCGTAGAGACCCTGATTTTTCGGTTGTTCTTTCATTATTATAAATAGTCGATAGTGGTTAGTCGTTAGTAAGTTGATAGATTCAAATATCTAATGTCTAACGACTAAAGACTATCAACTAACGACTAATATACGCCATTTATTTAAAAAGTTCAGTAAGATTTCACGAATAAAAAATGTGAAGGAATCTTACTATACTTTCCAAAAAGTGAAATGCTAAGCAACGAGCTTTAGCAGTTTATAAAACTGTTTATGAATCGCACAAATTATAGTGTTTTATTTGGTTTGTTAAATGTTCTATACACACCTTATCCGCATAATTCAGTTGCGGCGTTGATATGCGAATCAGCGGTGATTTTTTCCAGTCAGCAAACAATTTCTGATAGCCGGTATCCAGCTTTTCTAAAAATTGCAAATCAATCTTCTGCTCATAAGGCCTGCCCCGCCGGGCAATCCGCTCAAGACAATTCCGGGCAGAATCCTCCAGATAAATCACCAGCACAGGGTCAAAGACCATTTCAGCAAAGGGCGTATAAACCTGCCGGTATATCGAAAGCTGCTGCGGGTCAAGCAGCGTCTCAGCGTAGATTGTCTCCTTCTGGAAAAGATAGTCGCTGATATAAACCTGCCCGGCTTTAAGACTGTCTCTGTCTAACTGCTGCATTCTGTTTGTCAGGAAAAACAACTGCGAATCCAGAGCCAGCTCTTTTTTGCCGGCATAAACCTGCGGCAAAAACGGATTTGTATCATAAGGCTCAAGGATGATTTGGCCTTCCAGAAGCTCCGCCAGTTTTTTGGCCAGCGTTGTTTTGCCCGCACCGATATTGCCCGCAATGCTAATCAGCAGCGGCTTGTCGGCTGATATAAAAAAATCATAGCCATTCAGCCGGCTGGCCAGTTCACCTACCGAGACCTTCATAACCGGATGCTGCAAGTCCGCATTAAGCTGACAAAGACCGTTTAGTACAAAAGAACGCAGGTGCATCTGTGGATGCGGCACAGTAAGTGTCGCAGTTTTTATGATTTTGTCATCGAAAAGCAGCAAGTCAAGGTCAATGGTTCTGGCGGACCATTTTTTTGTTCGCTTTCTGCTAAGTTTTTTTTCAATATCCATCAGGATACGATGCAGATTTTCAGCATCCAGAGCAGTCTCCACCTGGGCAACTGCGTTAAGATAAGCTGCTTGCTGCGAACTGCCCAGAGAGGCAGTTTCTATAATGTCACTAACACGGGCAAGCATGACACTTTCCGCATCGGCAAGTGCCTTCAAGGCATTGTCGATGTAGCCCTGTCTGTCGCCCATGTTGCTGCCCAAACCGATATATGCAGTCTTCTTGCTCAACTTACAACTCAAAACTTAAGACTCAAAACTCTGTCTAATGCTTCTTTAACATTCTCCGGCTGGCCAAACGCGGTCAGCCGCACATAACCTTCGCCTGCTGCCCCGAATCCTGCTCCTGGTGTTGTTACCACGTGTGCTTTGTTCAACAGCAGGTCGAAGAATTCCCACGAGCCGATGCCTTTCGGCGTTTTCAGCCAGATATAAGGAGCGTTGATGCCGCCAAAGACCATATAACCTGCTTCGCTAAGTCTTTGGCGAATCATTTTTGCGTTGCCCATATAAATACCAATCGTCTGTTTAATCTGCTTTTTGCCCTGCTCGGTATAAATCGCTGCAGCGCCAGCCTGAGTGACATAAGACACACCGTTAAACTTGGTACACTGCCGTCTTTTCCAGATTGGATAGACTTCGACCGCCTTGTCGTCTTTCGTGTAGGCTTTCAACTGCTTCGGCACAACTGTAAAGGCACATCGCACGCCGGTAAAGCCTGCCGTCTTGGAAAAGCTGCGAAATTCAATCGCTACGTCCTTTGCGCCTTCAATCTGGTAAATGGAATGCGGAATATCCTGCTCGGAAATATAGGCCTCGTAAGCCGCATCGAAAAGTATAATTGCCCTGTTTTTTCGGGCGTAATCGACCCATTTGGCAAGCTGTTCTTTTGTCGCCACCGCACCGGTCGGATTATTCGGAAAGCACAAATAAATCAAATCAACCTTTTCCTTGGGCGGTTCCGGCACAAAATTATTCTGCTGCGTGCAGGGCATATAGACGATTCCTGCATATCTGCCGTCCGCATAGCCGCCGGTCCTGCCTGCCATAACGTTGGTGTCAACATAAACCGGATATACAGGGTCGGAAACCGCAACGATGTTATCCAGCCCGAAGATTTCCTGAATATTTCCCGTGTCGCATTTTGCACCGTCGCTGACAATGACCTCGTCTTTGTCGAGAGCAACGCCGTAAGAGCCGTAGTCGTTTTCGCAGATGGCCTTTCGCAGGAATTCATAACCGATGCCGCTGTCATCGTAGCCGCGAAATGTCTCTTTTTGTCCCATTTCTTTGACCGCACGGAACATTGCCTCGATTACAGCCGGCGCAAGCGGCTGAGTTACATCGCCGATGCCCATACTGATTATTTTTGCCCGCGGGTTAGCTTGCGCAAATGCACGCCTTCTTCTGCTGATTTCCGGGAAAAGATAGCCTGCCTGCAATTTCAGAAAATTTTCGTTAATCGATGTCATTGCTCAAACCTCAACTTTTACTGAGTTTGTGGGTTGATGGGTTAGTGAGTTGATGAGTTATCAAGAATATACTCATCAACTATTCTACTCATATACCCATCTACTCATTTACTCTTCAACTATTATAAAGAAGCATTATTCTATTGGCTGCTCGTACTGCCGTCAATGCCCGATGAAAAAGGATTATAGGCCGATAATGTTTTCTTCCCATCCCTTAATTCATGCGATTACCCGTTTTTTAATGGTTTGATGCACATGCCAATAATGCACAACCATCGAAATCGGGCAAAAAACTGCAAGCCGTCAAGCAATCGATAATAAGCAAATTAGCTCTCTTGAGTTCGTGAAATAGAACTGTGCAGTCGTCGCGTATCCATTGGGCTAATTCGGTTTCAACAATAGGGTCTGCGAACAGAATTGCAGCGATTGTTCGACGCAGAAATTTTTGTCTGGGTTTGTCTGCGTCAGATATAATTGGAGTGATAAAATCTTTTCGTAACATTTTTTTAACCTCCTTGCCTTGTTAGGGTTATATGGGTTAAAAGCTGTATTTTATAAGCGCAAGGAGGTTTTTTCACCACCAGCCAACCAAAACAGATAATTGCGTGTGCCGGCAATCTTGACAGTTTGGGTAGTCGAATCTATACTTATAAGTGAGAAGTCAGAATACAGTATTCAGTAGTTAGTAGAAAAATTTCGTAGTTCAATGTTCCTTATTCAATATTCTGTCTTCTGTATTCTGAGTTCTGTTATGATTCACGAAACAATCGCCATATTGAATTTCGGCAGTCAGTACTGCCAGCTAATCGCTCGGCGGGTACGCGAGCAGAACGTACATTCGCGTATTTACAGACCCGATGTCTCAGCGGATGAGCTGTCCAAACTAAATCTCAAGGGCATCATTCTGTCCGGCGGGCCGGCCAGCGTCTATGAAAAAAACGCCCCCAGATGCGATGAAAAAATATTTGACCTCGATGTCCCTGTGCTGGGTATCTGCTACGGTATGCAGCTTGCCTGCCAGGTTTTGGGAGCGAAGGTAGTACCGGCCAAGAGCAGAGAATACGGCAGGACGAATCTGACTATCCGGGACAAGCACGATTTATTTGCGGGACTGACGGATTCGATTACGGCCTGGGCAAGTCACGGCGACCAGCTCGAAAAGACCGGCGGCGAATTTGACATCCTGGCGACAACCGAGACCTGTCCCTTTGCAGCGATTAGACACAGGGAAAAGAAGTTTTATGGCGTCCAGTTTCACCCGGAGGTCTCGCATACCCCGAAAGGCTCGGACATACTGAAAAATTTTCTCTACGATATTTGCGGCTGTGCAGGCGACTGGAGAATGAGCGATTTTGTCGCTGAAGCTGTTGAGTCGGTTCGCAGGCAGGTCGGCAAGGCAACGGTAATCTGCGGCCTGAGCGGCGGCGTGGATTCTTCGGTGGTCGCTTCGCTGATTCATAAAGCAATAGACGAGCAGCTTGTCTGCATTTTTGTCGATAACGGCCTGCTGCGAAAGAACGAACGCGAGAATGTTGTCTCGACTTTCCGCAACCATTTTCATATCAATTTGCGTGTGGTCGATTGGTCGAAGCAGTTTTTAACCAAATTGAAGGGCATTACCAACCCGCAGGAAAAACGCAAAATAATCGGCTCCGAATTCATCGAGGCTTTTAAGTCGGAGGCGCAAAAAATTTTCAATGCCAAATTTCTCGCACAGGGAACGTTGTATCCCGATGTGGTCGAGTCGGGCGCAGCGGCATCGGCAAAATCGGCTTCCAGAGATTTGACCGTCGGTGCAGCGAATATCAAGCTCCATCATAACGTTGGCGGGCTGCCTGCCGAACTGGGCTTTGAGCTGATTGAGCCTTTGAGGGATTTGTTCAAAGACGAGGTGCGAATCGTAGGAGAATATCTGGGGCTGCCGGAAGATATTGTCTGGCGGCATCCATTCCCAGGGCCGGGGCTGGCGGTGAGAATCATCGGCGATATTACGCCGGAGAGACTTGAGATTCTCCGGGCAGCCGATGAAATCGTCATCGACGAAATCAAATCTGCCGGTTTGTATCGGCAGATTTCGCAGGCTCTGGCGGTGCTGCTGCCTGTTTCAACGGTCGGAGTGATGGGTGACGAGCGCAGCTATGAAAGCGTCATTGCTGTACGGGCGGTCGAGACATCAGACTTTATGACTGCGGATTTTTCCCGGATTCCTTATGAGGTTCTGGGCGTTATCGCCAGCCGGATTATCAACGAAGTTCGCGGCGTGAACCGCGTTGTCTATGACATCTCCAGCAAACCACCGGCAACCATCGAATGGGAATAGTCACTCACAAAATACGGAATTCAGTAACCAGAATACAGAATTCTGAATTCGCCTATTTCAAACTCACAACTAAGGACTCAAAACTCACAACTTCTTCGGGCTATTTCGGTTTGAAGCCTTTGGCTTTATCGGTGGTATATTTGGAACAGGCTTTTTCCAAATCTACGTTGTTGATATTGGCCAGAGTACAAAGCCAGGCAAAGACATCAGCAAATTCCTCTTCTTTGTTTTGCTGGTCCTGCCCTGCAAGAGCAGTAGCGAGTTCTCCGACTTCCTCAATAAACCACAAAAAAGTGCCGGCAGTGCCTCTTTCTCTGTCGTGCTGCTCATACTTCTGCGATATCAGTTGTTGGAACTGTCTGATGTGCATTTACTTTTACAGGCGCCGACTGCTTCGGCAACAGCTCTTTTGTGCCGGTGTATTATTTAGTGATTATACTTGAGAGTTTTGTCTGACTATAGACGGCTTTTGCCTGAGCCGATGCCTGGGCAAAGACTCTATCGGCTCGTGCGGCGACTTTTGCACTTGGAGCCATCTCTGCCAGACTTGGCGGATTGACCCAGGGGCCTTCAACAGCTTCGATAACCTGAAGAACTGTAACTTTGTCTGCCTGTTTGGCTAATGTGAATCCGCCTGATGGGCCTCTCTTGCTTTTGAGCAGATTTGCTTTGACCAACTGCTGGAGTATTTTTAGAAGATACTCCAGAGGTATGTCGTACTGCTTTGATATATCCTGAGACGAGATTGCTTTTTTACTCTTGTCCTGAGCAATATAAGCCATTGCAAGTAAGGCATATCCTGTAGAACGACCAATTTTCATTATCTTCTCCTATAAAAAAACTGCAAACAAACACAGTTAGAAGTTGAAATAACAACACCATCGACAATTATCGTCTATCCGGAGCTAAATTTGCAAGAACAAAACTCGCAAAAATGCAGCAATTTTATGGATTTGCCCCGTTTTTCTGCGGGATTAGGCATTTCGGATACGGATTTGACAGGTAATTTGCAGTAATCAACGCTTGACACCCGATATATCCTTATATAAGATTTGCCGATTTGATGATTTAAATTAGGGAGTTAAAAAAAATGGCTGAAATCAAGCCGAGAATAAGTGTCGATTATGTTGACAAAGCGACTATAGTCGGTTTTGTAGATGAGAAAATCCTCGAAGAGCAGGACATCAATGCGCTTCAGGAAACAATTATGTCCATTATCGAACAGTCCGAAAAAATAAAACTGGTCCTGGATTTTGCCAACGTAAAGTTTTTGTCCTCGGCGGTGCTTGGACTGTTGATAAGAATCAGCAAAAGGGTCTATGAGCGAAACGGCAAATTGAGATTGTGCAATATAGACCGGAAAATTTACGAAATATTCAAGATAACGCGTCTGACAAAAACTTTCGATATTTATAAAGATATCCACAGTGCAATAAAGGAGCCGTAGTTATCATTCAAGGCCGGACAGCAGTTGAAGCTGAATCTGCTTATGGGAGTTTCGTTATAAGGCTGTTATGAGTTCTAAAACGCCAGCGACTTACTCAATTGTTGTAGAGAACAAAATGTCTGCAATTAACGGCGTTTATAATCAGATACTATCCAGCCTGATGAAAAACGGCTTTGGAAAAGATGATATTTTTGCTGTACATCTGACCTTTGAAGAAGCCTTTTATAATGCCGTCAAGCACGGCAACAATATGGACCCCGGTACAAAAGTCACGGTCGAATTCACAGTGGATGATGAAAAAATAGAACTGTCTGTTACGGATGAAGGACAAGGCTTTAATCCCGATGCCGTAGCAGACCCCCGGTTCGGTGATAATCTATTCAAACCCGGAGGCAGAGGTCTGCTCCTTATGAATTCTTATATGGACGTTGTTAGATTCAACAAAATCGGCAACAGCGTTTATATGGTCAGATACAAAGAAAAACCGCGTGTAACAAAAAGCAGCAACCGGCTGCAAAAAGAACCGGAATGCAACCCTGACAAATAAGTGTTTAAGGAAATCGAACGTGTTTGTTAATAAAAAGTATTTCCTGCCTCTAAAGGCAGTTGTCATCCTGTACAGTTTCCTTCTTGCCGTCGGCGGCTGCACCCAGCCGGTGCCGTATCCGATAATAGAACCCAGACCGACAACACATACACCTACACCGGGGCCAAAACCTACGACCTCATCAACCACAATAAAAAAGTCTTATGATGGACCATCTGACTGGATTCCTGCCTCAGCAACAGAGCGAAGATGGTCGGCTATAATAATTCATCATTCGGCGACAGAGAGCGGAAACGCAGCTATATTCGATACAGAACACAAGCAAAGAGGCTGGGAGGGCGTTGGTTATGATTTCGTCATAGGCAACGGCACTGACAGCGGCGACGGCGAGGTTGAGGTAACGTTCCGCTGGACAAGACAGATTCAGGGCGCCCATTGCGGCGGTACGCTCGACAACTGGGCGAATGAAAAAGGTATAGGAATTTGTCTGGTCGGTGATTTTAACAAGACCGTTCCGACTAACAAACAACTGCAGTCTCTTGTTAAATTAGTGCGTTTTCTGCAGCAGCGGTACGGCATTCCGACCAGCCAAATCTATGGCCACGGCACAACACCAGGCGCCCATCAAACTGACTGTCCGGGAAAAAACTTCTCAGTGTGGCGGTTCAAAACAATGCTTAATCAGTGATGAATCCCACTTTTATCAACAAAGATAGCTCAGGTGCGTCCCATAATCATCTGGTTTCTACATAATAGCAGTGTTTTTTTTCAATCAATTCTGAGAAAATAAAATTTCCTCGCAAAGTCCGCCTTCAATTATTCCGAAGTTCCTTTCAGGTTCAAGTTATATCCTGAGATTAAGGAGCTTTTTATATGGATATTTATCAGTCGCTTTTCTCTTCCGCTGCAATGCTTAACGAACAACTTGCAGAGGAAATCTTCGATGCTGTGCCTGAAGATGGACCAATAATTCTCATTATGGACAAGGCCGGCAATACCCTGCAGAGCGATACTGAGTCTTTTACCGGGTTGAATATTGGTGAATCCTTTTTAACGGAGCTACGCACACGGGTTGATGACGGAGTTGAGCCGGCCATAGCCCAGGTGCAACAGTGCAGCGTCATTGCATCCCAGTTGGCCGGTGAACGCGGCCGTTATGGATATATATTTTTAGTCATACCGCAGAATACCATCGAATCTACTTTAACGAACATAAATCTTATTGAAATGCTTCTGAATCAAGTCAGGCTGATAGTCGGGCTGCACGAGAAGAACCAGCAGCTTTATGAAAACCGGATGAAACATTATCTGAGTCTTGAAAACTACCAGGCCGCCTCAAATTAGCCATATTTTTGTGGCATTACACATCTATAAAACACCGCCGATGATTTAATTTTCACGCAAATAAAGTTTAATTTTGCTTTGGAATTGAGAATTGCTATAATCACAATATTAAATAGTTTTTCGTTATTATATCGAAATTTTTGGCTAAGTTTAGTTTGGCGGATAAAGGAAAAAAGTGAGGTTTCAGGTTTTTGAACAAGGCAAGATTGTAGATAAATTCACTTTATGCGGGGCATATCTTTTTGGCGGTGATGGAATCGGAATACGTCATACCAAAATCATATTTAATGATGGCTTCATCCAGTGCAAAAAACCAAATGCTGAAGCTGCCGGTTTGGCACTGTTATGGCCTATTGCCGGTTTTGGAAAGGTGCTTTTGCCGACAACCATACTGCCCGAAAGAGAAAAGCCTTACAATTTAAACGTCGAGATAGCCCGTGCAAAGCTAATGCAAATCGTCAACAAGAGGGAAGACTGGTCGTTCTTTAATAAGGTCAGAGGTCTGGCAGAACTGTCGGAAGAGGCACATAAATTATTTATACAGGCACTTCAGAACATTGCAGACCCAGCCGTAGCATCGAATTTAGCGGACCAGTCACTCAATAAAGCTGCTTTCCTCTCTGAAAAGCTGGCCGTCAGACAGGCCGATGCTCTCGTTCAGACCAGAAGCAAAAGTCACGGTTTCGGCAGGGGCTGTTTCGGATGCAGAGCAGACCCGGCCAAAATCGATAATCCTGCTTATATAGAAAGACTTCTGGAGCTTTTCGGTTCTGTCACTATTCCTATGAACTGGGCGCAGCTCGAACCTGAAAGGGGCAATTATGATTTTTCAAAAATAGATGCTTGTGTCAACACTCTCGGAAAAAAGAAACTTGCACTCAGTGCCGGCCCACTTTTATGTTTCAGCGAGGATTCTCTGCCGAAATGGCTTCTGCAGAGCAACTGGAGCTTTGAAAAAATTCAGGAAGCTGCCTATCAATTTGTCGTTGAGGTAGTTACACGATATAATAATTTCGTCCGGGCGTGGATTGTCGTAAGCGGCCTGAATGTATTCAACCACTTCGGTTTCAAATTCGAGCAGATTCTGGAGATGACCCGTGCAGCAAATATGGCTATAAAGCAGGTAAGCGACAGAGCAATCAAAATTATCGAATTAAGCAATCCCTGGGGTGAGTATTATTCGACAGTTCCCGACAGTATCCCGCCTCTGGTTTATATGGATATTGTCGTGCAGGGAGGAATAAATTTCGATGCGTTCGGGCTGCAGATGCGATTCGGCAAAGATTATCCGGGTATGCACGTCAGAGATATGATGCAAATATCGGCTTTGCTTGATTCTTTTACACTAATAGCCAAGCCGATATATATAACCAATGTGGCAGTTCCAGGCAGAAATGGTGATGGCCTGGACGATGGTGAGGTCGCTGGAATATGGCACGAGAAATGGGACCAGCAGCAACAGGCTCAATGGATAGAACAGTTTTACAGAATCGCTTTGAGCAAGTCTTTTGTCAGTGCAGTTACTTACGCGAACCTTACGGATACAGAAACCAGTACTTTGACTGAAAGCGGGCTTCTGAGCAATCAGCTCGAAATGAAGAAGGCATTTAAAACG
>CAZYWY010000031.1:0-10501 GCA_964651605.1 uncultured Pirellulales bacterium
TGTCGAGACGCAGCGATATGCCCTGCAGAACCGGTTTGCTCTGGGCCTGGCCGGGCGTATCGAAACTTTTTGTAACGTCAATTACCTCAAGCATAATCGTATTCCTGAAGAACCCCGCCATAAAATGACGGGGCTAAACGTTGAATTTTTACTTTCCAATGGTTTTGTATAAATCAATCAGCCGCTCTGCCGAACGTTCTATGTTGAATTTTTCAAGGACAGCCCCCCTGCCGATTTTACCAAGTTGTGCGGCATAATTCTTATCGAGCAGAAGTTTTGCCAGCGAATTTGCCAAAGCTGTTGGTTCATTTGGCTGACACAGCAGACCGCCCTGCGTTTGCTCAATTAGCTCAGGAAAAACACCGTAGGCCGGCTCAACAACCGGAACAGCGCAAGCCATAGCCTCAACTGCATAAAGGCCGTAAGCAACAGGCTTTCTGACCGGCACCGACAATACCGAAAGGCTCTGCAAAAAAGCCAGCCTTGATGCTCGCTCAAAATCCGGCATAAATTCCACATCATCAATCACATCAGCAGAGCTTAGCTTCTGTTGAACAGATTTTATAAAAGCCTCGTCATCTGCCCTTTTGCCGCCGGATATTCGCAGCCTGGCATTATGCAGATTTGCTCGTTTTTTCAATTCTATGAAGGCATCGACCAATATATCCAGCCCCATATCATAACACTGCCGCGAGAGAAACCCGATTGTCGCAGTTGCAGGCGGGACATCGGCGGGTTTATAGTCCGCCGGCCGAACGCCCGGATATATAATTTTTAATCTGTCCACATCAAGTCCGAGTCTTTTTCGCATAACATCGCCATAGTATCGGCTGACTGCAACAAACAGGTTCACGTTTTTTGAACTTTCGGCCACTATGTCCCAGGCCTGCTGAGCGTAAGGGCTGCCCAGGCCATCGAGAAATCCGTCCTCATCCTGCAATAAAATTACAACCGGCGAACCCAGCTTCTTTTTGATGCCCTCTGCCAGCCCAATCAGCAGAATATTTGACAAAACAACAACATCCGGTTTATTCTGCCCGGCCAGCCAATCAAGCAACCTGTCAAGCTCTTTCTTCTGCTTTCCCGCTGAACCTTCGAGCATTGATAGTGTGGTTTCCCCCAGCTCCTTTGCGCTGGTTAATCCGGCTTTGCGGCCTGCCCAGTGTAAAAGATGCTGATTGTCCAGAATTTTATCAAGCCATCGCGGAGTGCTGCGGAAAAGGTGAGATTTCTGCTGAAGATATACATTGATGCCGCCGAAGAAAATCGGCGATATTTGTACTTCTTTGGCATAACGCTGCCAGTCGAAAGACAAAGGCAGGTACATAGGCAGAACCAAGACATCGTGACCAAATCTGTGCATTTGAGCGGTCAGCTCCGCATCACGCAGACAATTCTCACAATAAAAATTGTCACCCGAACTGGGTGTAATCTGAACAATTTTCATAGCGTCTCTTTCAGATTGCAAATCAAATTTCAAGGTGCTGCGAAGGCATAGACATATCCATCGTCGCAGCCGACCACCACGAGCGATTGTGCAACGGCCGGCGATGAAGTAACAGCCTGACCTATTTGATAAGACCAAAGCAACTCGCCGTCAGCGAGGCTCAGTATATAAATCCTGCCGTCGGTCGAGCAGGCAATTACTTTATCGCCGACAATCACCGGCGAACTGTCAACAGCTCCAAGTGTGCGGTATTTCCATACAAAACCACCTTTATTACGGTCCAGACAATATATATGTTCATCCCTCGAACCGACGACAACGACATTTTCACCAAGAGCAGGTGAAGAGAAATATGGCTGTTCAGCCTCTTTGAATTCCCAGACGATTTTCTGCTCTTTTATATCCGCTCTAAAGAATATATTACCATAATTACCGCAATAGACCTGTCCATCTTCAATCGCAGCGGAAGCAGCGATTGACGAGCCGCTGTCAATTTTACCGAGCCCGTTTCCGTCGTCCAGGCCTACGATATGAATCATCGCATCGCAGCCGCCAAAGACCGCCCTGTTGGCATCTACTGCCGGCGAGCCGTTTATATAATTATCAGACTGGTACGTCCAGACTGGTTTGCCTGTGGCCGCATCGACGCAGTGCAGATTTTTATCATAGCTGCCCACAATAATGTGCAGCGTTGAGACATCCGGCGAGATTGTCCAGTTTGCGGCGCCGGGAATCTGCCCGCCCGTTTTGTATTTCCACTTCAGTGAACCTTTGTCGGCATCGACCGCATACAAAAAACCATCGAGTGAGCCGACATAAACAACACCGGCAACCACACAGGGGCCGGCCTCGATGCCATCGCCGGTCTTATACGACCAGATTTTCCCTCCGTCTTTGGTATCAAGGGCGTAAAGATTGGCATCCGATGAGCCGACAAAGACCCGCCCGTTCACAATTGCAGGTGAAGATTTAACCGCCCCCGCTGTTTTGAATCGCCAGAGCAAATCCAGCTTGTCGGGCAGCGTGCCGGACGCCCTGCCGAGCAGTCCTTGGCCGCCTCTGAACATCGGCCAGTCGCCGCTGGTTGTTTGTATCTCGTGGCTCGTGGCTCGTGGCTCGTTAATAGTATCTCGTGAATTGTATGTCGAAATACGATAAACGAGATACGAGATACCAATTCCGGCAATAGCGACAAATACCAAAATCCGCTGATGTAACATTTTCATAATGTTAATTTTAACTCAAAATCGGAATGTACTCAACCAAAGTTCAATTTTTCATAACAAATAGAATTCTGGTCATTTTTCTGAAAAAATTTTATAACGAATTCCCGCTCTGTGTATCTATATAATTGAACGATAGGAAGTGTAATGGCAACATCAGGCTTTTAAGGAGATAAATGCTAACTGCCCGCTCAAATGCGCCTGACAAGACTCGAACTTGTAACCTTTGGTTCCGTAGACCAACGCTCTATCCAATTGAGCTACAGGCGCAACAGTTGATTTATAATAACTTACTACAAAACGATTTTTATATAAATTCTAAATAAACATTTTAAATATATCAGACTCTTTATTTTTTTTGAAGCTTTTTCTAACTGTTTTTACAAATCTTTTAATCACTGCTTAACAAGCCGATAAAGTATAACTTAAATACAGTCTGCTTTTCAAAAACACTCTGGTTTGAACTTTTTGACTTTTAATTTTGTTTGGCCTGCTTATAATAACCTCATCTGCGAACCATCTGACGGTTGGTTTGAAAGTGCAAAAGGAAAAATGCCCCGATAAAAGTTTAAGGGCAAAAATGCAAAAATTTATTTTCTGGAGAAGTATAAATGGCAAAAGCTATAAAAGCAAATGCGGTAGTGGCTCAATCAGGCGGGCCTACAGGCGTGATAAACGCCTCTCTTGTCGGTGTTATTGAAGAAGTAAAGAAATCCTCTGAAATACAAAATTTATACGGTGCGATTCATGCCGTCTCAGGCATAGTTAAAGACAATTTCATAGACCTGAAAAAACTCTCTAAAGAAGAGCTTGAAACCGTTGCTGCCTCACCGTCATCAGCTCTCGGCTCAAGCAGAGATAATCCTGATGCTGAATATGGTGCGAAGATTATTGAGGTATTAAAAAAGCGGGATATTCGCTATTTCTTCTATATTGGCGGCAACGATTCAGCCAAAACTGCTTATAAACTCAATAAAATGGCTGCCGAAGCAAAATTTGATATTCGTGCTTTTCATATACCGAAGACAGTTGACAATGACCTGCTTGTTACCGACCATTGTCCGGGTTACGGCACAGCGGCGAGATTTGTGGCCTGTGCTTTTATGGGTGATGATTTGGATAACAGGGCGCTGGCTGGCGTAAAAATCGATGTGGTTATGGGCAGAAATGCCGGCTTCTTGACGGCGGCGGCGGCTCTGGGGAAAAAACGTGACGACGATGGACCGCATTTGGTCTATGTCCCAGAACGGCACGTGCCGATATTCAAGTTTCTGTGTGATGTCGATTCGGTACTCAGGAAACTTGGTCGTTGTGTAATTGCGGTTAGTGAAGGAATTTGTGACAGCGACGGTGTTACCTGGGCTGAGAAATTAGCAAAACAGACCGAGGTAGATGCTCACAGCAATATACAATTGTCCGGAACCGGTGCTTTGGCGGACTTCTTAGCCGGTCAGGTGAAAAGCTATCTCAAAGTCAAACGTGTCCGGGCTGACACATTCGGATACCTGCAGAGAAGTTTTGCAGGTTTACAGTCTCCTGTTGATGTCAATGAAGCACGCTTGTGCGGGCGCTACGCAGTTCAATATACAACAAAATATGATAACGGTTCAGTCGCTATAAGGCGAACCGGCAACGGTGCCGATTACGCCGTTGAAATGTTCCGTACTGAATTGAGCAGTGTTGCCGAGAAGACCAAATCAATGCCGGCTGAGTTTATCAATGCAGAGGGCAACGGTGTAACCGATGCTTTTGTCGAATATGCGATGCCATTGACAGGAGAGCTTCCAAAAACCGCATATCTCGGAAATTATCCCCGTGTTTAAATCTGTATTGGATTATTGGAAAGAAACTGAGGGATTAAAATGAGCTGCTGGAAGAAAATATTATCAGGGATGTTGACTGCGGTCATAATAATAAATACCGGCTGCCGTAATTCAGAGTCCAACGGGGACCCTAATGAGATGGTTTTAAGGCATGTGCTGGGTGCTAAAATATCAAGTCTTGACCCCGGCAATATAAACGACACCACCAGCTCAACGGTTGCATCGCAGATATTCGAATGCTTATATCAATATCACTTTTTAAAAAGGCCTTATGAGCTAATTCCACAGCTTGCCGATAGTATGCCGGAGATAAGCGATGGAGGTCTGACGTATATTATAAAAATAAAAAAAGGGGTGTATTTTACCGATGATAAATGTTTCAAGAATGGCAAAGGACGAGAGCTAAAAGCCGAGGATTTTGTTTTCTCATTGAAGAGAATTGCCAATTTCAGGTATGTAAGCAAAAACTGGTGGTTCTTGGATAACAAAATAGTCGGGCTTAATGAATTTCGCGAATATACCAAGACCTGTAAAAAAGAGTCTGATGTGGATTATTCACATCCGGTTGAGGGATTGCAGGCAACAGACGATTATACATTGGTTATTAGATTGAAAAAGCCCTGGCCGCAGGTGGTTTATGTGCTTGCATACAGTGGGATGGCCGCAGTAGCCAAAGAGGCGGTAGATTATTACGGAACTGATATTATAAACCATCCGGTAGGCACCGGGGCATTTATGTTAAAGCAATGGCGGCGAGGCAGTTACGTTGAGCTTGTACGCAATCCTAATTTCAGAGTCGAGCTATATCCGAGCGAAGGCGAACCTAATGATGCCGGTGCCGGCTATCTTGACGATGCAGGCAAACGATTGCCTTTCGCTGACAGAATTATATGGACTACCATTGAGGAATCTCAACCGGCCTGGCTGTTGTTTATGCAGGGCAGAGTCGATGCAAGCGGTGTTCCTAAAGATAACTATACGGAAGCATTCAATGAGAACAGAGAACTCACCCCCAAAATGAAACAACTGAAAATGCAGATGGAAACCTTTCCTGACCCTTCAACATATTGGATTGGGTTTAATATGGAAGACCCGGTGCTGGGAAAGAATAAGCCGCTTCGTATGGCAATCAGTTGGGCAATCGACAGGGAAAGATATATTGAACTGTTTTCCAACGGACGTAATGTTGTCGCAGATGGTTTTGTGCCGCCTGTCATTGCTGCCTACGACCCGAAAATAAAGGAAAAAGACTATGCCAGATACGACCCCAATGAAGCTATCGGGTTGATAAAAGAGGCTGAAAAAATAAACGGCGGCAAGCTCCCGGTACTGAAACTTGCTATGCCCGGCACGGATTCTGTGACTGTCCAGTATGGGCAGTTTTTCAGGCGGCAGTTCGATGCTGTCGGCCTGAACGTAGAGATGGAGTATATGGACTGGCCTACATATCTGGAAAAGGTTGCCACCAAGAGCGCACAGATGTTCAGTTCAGGCTGGATTGCAGATTATCCCGATGCGGAGAATTTTTTACAGCTTTTCAATAGCAAGAACATCTCGCCGGGTGCGAATAATTTTAATTATGTCAACCCCGAATTTGACAAATTATACGAGCGGTTTGCAGTGATGTCCGACAGCCCCGAGCGGACTGAGCTCTACCGGCAAGCCGAAAGAATGGTGCTTGATGATTATCCGGCTGCATTCCTGGTTCATGATGTGGCGTATGTTCTCTACCACCATTGGTATAAAAATTACAAACCTCACGCTTTTGCATACAACCTGAGCAAATACCGCAGAATAGACCTGGCTGAACGTGCAGATTATCAGAATCTTTTGAAAACGGTTAAATGACAGCTTATATAATAAGACGATTGCTCTATACTATACCGATAGTCTTCGGCGTGCTGGTACTGACTTTCCTGCTATTTACTGTTGTTGGTGGTGACATTTCACGGGAGATAGCAGGTAAAAACGCTTCACCTGAATTGATAGAGGAAATCCGCGAAGAGTATGGCTTTAACAAGCCTCTGTTTTTCTCCTGGGACAGTCAATTCATAAACCATTTCAAAAAAACTTTGACTTTCAACTTCGGCACATCCCGCGATAGAGAACCTGTACTCGACAAGATTAAACGCGGCGTCGGGCCGTCTCTGACGTTGACCGTCCCTATGTTTTTTGGTGAATTGCTTATTTCCATAAGTTTGGCGCTTTTTATCGCGTTTTTGCGTGGAACAATTTGGGATGTTATAGCCGTTTTAATTTGTGTTTTGGGGATGAGCATTCCGTATCTTAGCTTTATTCTTTTCGGCCAGTATTTTTTCGCATACAAGCTGGGGTTGTTTCCGGTGTTTTTCGACAGAGAACTGAGTATGCCGCAAAATGTGGCGCTGCCTGTGCTTATCGGGATAGTTGCCGGTCTTGGCGGCAATCTGCGGTTTTACAGAACTGTTATGCTCGATGAAATACGCAACGATTATGTGCGGACAGCTTTTGCAAAGGGCCTTTCGACCAGGCGAGTGTTATTCAAACACGTACTTAAAAATGCGATGATACCGATTATTACCCAGGTGGTTTTGGCTATTCCGTTTTTGTTTCTCGGTTCATTGCTCCTGGAAAGATTTTTCGGCATACCGGGGCTTGGTTCTATGATGATAGAAGCCATAGGCTCGCGTGATTATGCCATTATCAGCGCAATGACCTATATTGGTGCGATACTTTTTGTTGTGTTCAATCTCTTAACCGATATTTGTTACTCTCTTGCCGACCCGAGGGTCACTCTTGAATAAGACAAGGCAAATACAGACAGAAAAATCGGCAATCCCTAAAGGTTCGAGCCTCTGGAAAGACGGCTTAAAACAGCTCCGCAAACGCAGGCTGGCGACGATTTGCTTTTTTGTCATAGTGTTGTATTTTATACTTGCGGGCTTTGTTTATCTGGCAGAGTTTTTCAACTGGAAAATCGGTCCCACTTTGTGGGCTGAGCAGGTCGGAAAATCTTATACTCCACCGAACGCAGAAAATATATTTGGCACCGACATATTCGGACAATCCGTTTTGCGAAAGACCCTTTATGGTACAAAGATATCATTAACAGTGGCAATTTGCGCTTCGCTGCTGTCTATTTTTATTGGAGTTCCGCTGGGAATCATTGCAGGTTACTTTCGCGGGTTCGTCGATGAAATCATTGTCTGGGTTTATTCCACTTTAAGTTCTATTCCTTATATCCTGCTGATAATGGCTTTTGCCGTCGTGCTGCGAGATAAAATCATCTTTGGCCACAAGCTCACGGGCATTACATCTGTATATTTGGCTATAGGTTTTACCAGTTGGGTTGATATTTGTCGGCTGATTCGAGGCGAAGTAATAAAACATAAAAATCGTGAGTATGTCCTGGCTGCTGTCAGTTACGGATGTAATCGAGGCCGAATCATTTTCAGGCATTTACTTCCTAATGTCTTCCATCTTGTGATTATAGATTTTTCTCTGCGGTTTGTTTCATTCATTCACGCCGAGGTGATTCTGAGCTTTTTAGGTCTGGGAGAAACAGAGCGGCCAAGCTGGGGAACGATGATAAACGATGCCAGGCTTGAGCTTTCACAGCGTTACTGGTGGCAAATGGCAGCGGCTACTATGGCAATATTTTTTATTTCACTTGCCCTGAATATTTTCGGCGATGCGTTAAGGGATTCGCTTGACCCCAAATTAAGGACTCGTTAGTACAAATATACAATCTGAGCTAATATGAGTGAAAACGATATATTACTTTCGGTCAAAAATCTTTCGACGCACTTTTTCTCAGAACAAGGCTTAGTCAGGGCTGTGCAGAATGTCAATTTGACTATAAAAAAAGGCAGCACTTTTGCGTTGGTTGGGGAAAGCGGCTGCGGTAAAAGTATAACAGCACTATCTATTATGCGGCTGGTGCCGGCACCGCAGGGGAAAATTGTCGGCGGGCAAATCTTTCTCGAACAGCAGAATTTGCTCGCACTTAGCGAAGGACAAATGCGGCAAATCCGCGGCGGCAGGATTTCTATGATTTTTCAGGAGCCGCAGACAAGCCTCAATCCGGTAATGACTGTGGGCAACCAAATTGCTGAAACAATCAAGTTTCATCAGAAAAAAAATAGCAGGCAGGCGTGGGATGATGCGATTGAAATGCTGCAAAAAGTCGGAATCTCCGAACCACAGCGAAGGGTCGGAGAATACCCTTTTCAGATGTCGGGCGGGATGCAGCAGCGGGTTATGATAGCAATGGCTGTAAGCTGTGAACCCGCCCTGCTTATTGCAGACGAGCCTACAACCGCACTGGATGTAACAATACAGGCACAAATCCTCGATTTGCTGGATGCGTTACAGCAGCAGAACGGGATGAGCATTTTACTGATAACGCACGATTTGGGCATTGTATATGAGCGTGCGAAAGATGTTGCGGTAATGTATGCATCGCAGCTCGTGGAGGTATCAGATTCACAAAGTCTTTTTGCCGAGCCTCTGCATCCTTATACGCAGGGATTGTTAAAATCGCTTCCTCATCTGGGTTGCCCCGATAAAAGACTCTGGACGATTTCGGGCAACGTCCCGAATCCGCTTGATTTTCCAACAGGCTGTAAATTTCATCCTCGCTGCCATATAGGCAGGGATGACAAGAAATGTAATACTGTTGAACCGTTATTAAAAGAGGTACAGCCGGGACGTTGTGTCGCCTGCTGGTATGCAAAAGGATATATGGAAAAAATGTAACAGATACGAATAAAATGCCTTTGGGATTTCTTTTTGGGCATAGAGTGACATAAAAAATGGATGATATAAATAATTACTTACTGCAGGTTGACAACCTGAAAACCTACTTTCCAATAAGGAAAGGGCTGCTGCGCCGGCATGTCGGGGATGTTAAAGCTGTTGATGGTGTAAGTTTTGAGATTGAAAAATCCCGGTCGCTTGGTCTTGTCGGAGAAAGCGGCTGTGGAAAAACAACCACAGCCAGAAGTATAGTTAGGCTGGTACCGGCAACCGGTGGAAATATTATTTTTGATAATATCGATGTTTTGTCTGCCGAAAAAGAACAGTCCCGCAGGCTTCACAGGGAAATCAGTATTATTTTTCAGGACCCTTATGCCTCGCTGAATCCGAGAATGACCATCGGTGACATAGTGGGCGAACCGCTGAAGGTTCATCTGAAATTAATCCGGCGGGAAGTTATTGAGACAGTTGCCAAACTGCTTGTCAAAGTCGGGCTTTCTGTTGATTATATAAACCGTTATCCGCACGAGTTTTCGGGTGGCCAGCGGCAGCGAATCGGTATTGCCAGAGCATTAACCCTGAAACCGAAGCTGGTTATATGTGACGAGCCGGTCAGTGCGCTTGATGTTTCAATTCAGTCCCAGATTTTGAACCTGCTAAAGGATTTACAGGACGAATTCGGGCTAACTTATCTTTTTATCGCACATGACCTTGCTGTCGTTGAGTTTTTCTGTGATATTATCATAGTTATGTATAAGGGCAGAATAGTAGAACAAGCCCAGGCAAAAGAGCTGTATCGCAATCCTCTTCATCCTTATACACACACCCTTCTTTCAGCCATACCAAAACTGCGGCATTCGTCGGAAACTACGCAAACTGCCTATGCTAATCCGCCGCAATCAAAAACAGCGGCATTAACGGATGACATAAATAACCCGGACGGCTGCGCCTTTTATCCAAGATGTTTATTACACGATGCTGTTTGTCTGAAAGAGATGCCACCACTGATACAGGCAGGTGACAACAAAAAACATCTCGTTGCCTGCTGGAAATGCAGGGGCGGCGTCAGTACATCGTCATAACTGTTTGGCCACAACAAAAAT
The DNA here is from genome assembly GCA_964651605.1 of uncultured Pirellulales bacterium. GTDB lineage: Bacteria > Planctomycetota > Phycisphaerae > Sedimentisphaerales > Anaerobacaceae > JAFGPS01. The sequence goes on from CAZYWY010000031.1 coordinate 10,334, forward strand.
CTGCCAAAAAATCCTCGAATTAAAAGATAATTTCCGCCCTGATAGCTGGACCTTTCTGTCGCGGAATTTGTCGGGTATTTATTGACTTTTAATAGGCGGGCGGATAAAATATTTTATAGCGATAAAAAAGGTGGTTCTCAACGTAACTGAAAATGCAGATTTTATTTG
>CAZYWY010000032.1:0-10344 GCA_964651605.1 uncultured Pirellulales bacterium
ATTGTTTTTTCCTTTACTCTCGGAGAGTTCCCGGTAGGCTTTTTCCAATTCAGCGGTTTTGTCTATAATTTTACTCCCGTTGAAGGCAAACGGCACGTCGGAGAGTGAGAGGACTGTCGCCACCTCTCCATTATTCAGGGCCTTGAACCATGTAAGGGCTACGGATGTTGCTTCTTCTCGAAGTTTTTTGTCTAAGAGCCCCAAGGAAAAGTCGGCCGCTGGAGAAACATGATAACAAAACAATAACAAGCCAACTCCAAATCCCACTATAAGTACACGTGTTAGTCTCATACATACCTCCTTTGATGTCCTATTCGACACAATAAATTATTATTGGAAAAAAACTGTTCCCTGTTTTCATAACGAGCCAAATTACACGCGTAGATATAAATTGTCAAATTAAATAACTGTCGTCTCATAGTTGCCGCAGTAATTCAGCCCAGCAGCTACTCCTTTTTAATACCTGTCATTATCAGGAATAATAGGGGACGTTTACCTATTATTTATTGAAATGCAAAGCTTTTAGTGAGGTAGCGACTGTTTTTCAGTTCAAGCATTTTAATGAAGATTGCTTCGTCTCTTCGCTCTCCCGTAAGGGACGCCTCACGGCGCTCGCAATGACATTTTCAGAGCTAACTTAGATATTTCCAACGGAATATAAATGCCTTGTTGCATTAAGAACCATATTTCTTATACTATCTAACACAAATCGACCATTGTTCGATTTGAAAATGTAAAAATCAAAGTGTAAAATGCAAAATTAAGGAAGTCAACCCGACAAGGTTGGGTTTCCACAATTTTCCGCAAAGTGCGGGCAAAAGTTGTGATTTTTGAATTTTCATTTGTGCTTCTTTTGAAATTTGTATGGACTATTTCAGCTATAAAAACGGGCGGTTATATGCCGAGGACGTGCCGAGCGAGAAAATCGCTCAGGAGGTCGGCACGCCGGTATATATCTACAGCAAGGCAACCTTCGCACACCATTTGCAGAGCATTCAGAAGGCATACAGCAAAATAGAAACAATGGTATGTTTTTCAGTCAAGGCCTGCAGTAATATCAATATCTTGAAATTTCTCGCAAAGCTGGGCAGCGGATTCGATGTTGTAAGCGGCGGAGAATTGTATCGCGTCCTGCAGGCGGGCGGTGAGCCGGCGAAAACAGTCTATGCAGGCGTCGGCAAGACAGACACAGAAATTATCGAGGCTTTGGAAGCAGGCATCGGTTATTTCAACATCGAATCGCAAGAGGAGCTTGCGAACCTTATAACTATCGCAAAAAAACTGAACAAAAAGACCAAAGCAGCCCTGCGAATTAACCCGGATGTGGATTACAAAACTCACCAATACACCGCAACCGGCAAGAAGGAAACAAAATTCGGCGTCGATATCGAACAGGCAATCGGCATATTCGCTCAATACAACGGCAACAGCAATGTGCAACTCTGTGCGGTCCACGTTCATCTGGGCAGCGGCGGCAAAACCATAGACCCTTATGTGCAGGCTGTAGAGAAGATTCTGCCCGTTATCGACGAGCTGCGCAGCCGGGGCCACAAAATCGAAGCACTCGATTTGGGCGGCGGGTACGGGGCCGATTATGAGTCCGACACCGTCCCTTCTGCAGAGGAATATGCCGCAGGAATTGTACCATTGCTGGAGAATAAAGACCTTAAACTGATTCTCGAACCAGGCAAAAGCATCTGTGCAAATGCAGGGGTGATGCTCACCCGCGTCCTTTATACCAAAAAAGGCGGCAGCAAGAATTTTGTTATAGTAGATGCGGGAATGAATGATTTGATTCGGCCTGCGTTGTATGACGCATTTCATTTTATCTGGCCTGCGAATGTTCAGTCAAATTATGTACCGCCTGTGCGGAATAAAACATTGCAGTTGCCCGGTACGCAAGCTGTGGATGTGGTTGGCCCGATTTGTGAGCCGGCTGACTTTTTCGCAAAAGACAGATTCCTGCCCTGTCTCGAACGCGGTGACTTGCTGTGTATCTTTACTGCGGGGGCTTATGGCTTTACGATGAGCAGCAACTACAATGCCCGCTGCAGAGCCGCCGAGGTCCTCGTAGATGGCAACGATTTTACCATTATCCGAAGACGCGAGAATTATATGGACCTGATTATACCCGAAAGACCGGTATAAACATTAAAATTTCCTTGATAAAATTGTTTTCGTCATAATCCCCCGCTCTGAACAAACACAATAATTCGCTATCCTGCCATTTTTTTCTAACCTTATTACCAAGACCTGCCGATAGTGTTTTTATCGGGGAATACAAAGAATATCTTATTAGGGATATTTTTCCGTAAATTTAAATGAATATTTTGGTTCTGGGGGAACAAATGTCGCTTGATGCGAGTAATGCAGCTTTTCAAAGTCCCTTAAAAAAGGGTCTTATTGGACAAAAGCATTTGCACAATAAAACAATATCGGCTGGTATATACATCTTTTTAGCTCTAACACTTTTTCAGACCGCATCGGTTGTTAAAGCTCAGGAAAAAGGCGGTTCACAGCAGAACCTTGAGTACACAATCAAGGCAGCATTTTTATTCAATTTCGTTAAATTTGTGGACTGGCCCGCAGCAAAAGAACCTAACAATTTGCCTATTACTATCGGAATCATCGGCAAAGACCCATTCGGAACGGCATTTGATTCAGTCAAAGATAAACAGGTCAAGGGCAGAAAAGCCGTTATAAAGTCTTTTAAAAGTTATAAGGACCTTGAAGCAACCGGCACGTCTAATAATACCGAATCTGCCGATACAATCGAGAGCCTGAAAAATTGTCACCTGCTGTTTATCTGCTCTTCGGAAAAAGAAAAATTAGCTGAGATTATAGCACTTGCACAAAAAAACAGCATTCTAACTGTTGGAGATAGACCTGATTTTCTTGAGAGCGGCGGAATTATCAATTTTCTGACGGAGGATAACAAGGTTCGCTTTGAAATCAATCTTATCGCTTCTAAGAAGGTATCCCTGACAATAAGGTCTCAACTACTTCGGCTTGCAAAAAAGGTCATCGGAGAGGAAAAGGCCGACCAGACAGAAAAATAATTATGCTCAATATACACAATTTAACTATAAAACATAAGCTCATAGCAATAACGATGCTGACCTGTATTACCGCCCTGCTGCTGTCGGGTAGTTGGTATGTTGTCTGGGAATGGACCAACCTGCGACAACAAATAATACAGGACCTCTCGACACACACCGAGATGATAGCAGAAAACTGTAAGGCTGCACTGGCTTTCGATGATGCCAAGGACGCCCAAAAAACTCTTTCGTCGCTTTCAGTAAAATCTTCTATCGTAAGCGGCAGTATTTACGATAAAGAAGGTAAAATATTTGCTGCTTATTACAGAGATGACAGCCATAAGGAATATGCCAGGCTGAACGAAACCAAACCGAACGGTTACTTTTTTAAAAACGGATACCTGACGGTAACAAAGACCGTTCGGCTCGAAGGAGAAACTATCGGCACCGTTTGGCTGCGGTCGGATTTGCAGCCTATATATGCAATACTTAAGCGAAATATCATAGTAGTTATTTGCATTATACTTCAGATGTCCCTCATAGCCTACGTAGTGTCATCGAGATTACAGAGAATCGTATCTGTGCCGATTCTGGAGCTTGCCGATGTTGCAGGATATGTTTCCGAAAACAAAGATTATTCCGCACGAGCTGTCAGCCGCAGCAATGATGAAATCGGTTTGCTTATCAATACATTCAATCAGATGCTCGAACAAATTCAGCAACAGAATCTGTCAATGCTCAAAAACAAAGCAGAACTTGAGGAAAAAGTCAAACTAAGAACGGCTGACATTACTGCTACCAATGAGCTGCTCACAAAAGAGATTGCCGAACGTAAAAAAATCGAAGTCGGCCAGGACAAACTTTTGAAAACGATAGAAAAAACAAACGAAGAGCTGAAAGATTTTGCGTATATCATCTCCCACGATTTGAAAGCTCCCCTTCGAGGAATCAGCACACTGGCCGACTGGATTGCAACCGATTACGCCGACAAACTCGACGATGATGGCAAAGAGCAGCTAAAGCTGCTTACCGCCCGCGTTAACAGGATGCACAACCTTATAGAAGGTGTCCTGCAGTACTCAAGGGTCGGACGCATCAGAGAGACACAGGTGGAAGTCAGCCTCAACGAGCTTGTTACAGAAGTTATCGATATGATTTGCCCGCCGGAAAATATAAATATTACGGTCGAAACCGAGCTGCCAACGATTGTATGTGAAAAAACGCGCATTATGCAGGTCTTCCAGAATCTACTCAGCAACGCCGTCAAATATATTGATAAACCCGAAGGAAAAATCCAAATCGTCTGCACCGAACAGAATGATGTCTGGCAGTTCAGTATCTCTGATAACGGCCCAGGCATCGAACCAAAATACTTTGAAAGAATCTTTCAGATTTTTCAGACCCTCGCTCCAAAAGACAGTTTCGAGAGTACCGGCGTAGGTCTGACGGTAGCTAAAAAAATCGTAGAAATGTACGGAGGACGAATTTGGCTGGAATCCGTGCCGACTGAAGGAACCACTTTCTATTTCACAATTTCAAAACAAGAAACGGAGATTAAAAATGCGCAGTACCAAACCCATAATGTTAGTTGAAGATGACCAGGTTGACGCGATGACACTAAAGCGGGCTCTGCGGGACCTGAAAGTTACCAACTATCTAATTCACAGAACCAACGGCGAAGAAGCCCTCGAATACCTGCGAGATGACAATAATACAAAACCCTGCGTGATTTTTCTGGATTTGAATATGCCGAAAATGAACGGCTTGGAATTCCTGCAAATCGCCAAAGCCGACAGCATTTTGCGGAGCATTCCCGTCATAATATTCACAACATCCAAAAACGAATGGGACAGATTCGAGAGCTTCGACCACAGCGCAGCAGGCTATATCGTCAAGCCTGCGGACTACAAAAGCTTTGTAGAGGCAATCAGGACTGTCGAATTGTACTGGACTTTGTGTGAATTCCCGGATGATTCTATGCACGTGCAGAAGGAAAACACGCCAAGTCTGGCAAAGTAATTATTCCTGCACCGGCCAGAAGACTGCATCGTCATTGTCCGCCCAGGGTTTTGGTTTCCCCCCTGAGATGCCCATTTGCCCGCCTTCATCGGTACAATTCAAGCCGTAACTGTACAGGATAAAACTCCCGTCTTTTTGCTGATAAACCAGCGGCTTGTCGCTGAATGGGTCAATTGGCACTTGCTTTAAATAACCATCGGTGACCAACTGCTCCAAATTCTCCGGCAACCGTCCTTTATCCTGTTTATATCTTGTTATTGCTAATATTGTTAATGTTGCTTCGACATCGGTTCTGCCCTGATAATTATATTGGTAAACCTTGTTAAAAGCAGGAGCTAAGACTTCGAGGAATAAATTACCTTTTATGATTTGCTCTGATTCCTCATCGATATTGAGCTGTTCCTTATTTATCTGAGCAGGAGTTTTCAAAAACACCTGCTCCCAATAACCATATAACTTGTTCATGGATTTTATTGTCTGTTCCCTATTCGGGTGCATAAAAAATTTAGAATAAACCGCTACAGGTTCCCACCAGAAATCAAACTCATCAGATTTAGAACCACTTAAAGATTGAATCTCACCACCCAACATTAATACTCTCGGAACATATATATGTCCCTTGCCTATACTGTCGGAGGTAAAACAACGTTGAATTTCATCGAGTGTAAACATTTTCTCTACTTTAAAACTGTAACCAAAATTTTCATCGGCAATATTCTTCTCAATATCATTCTGTAAATCTGCAAGCAGCTTCGAGTCAATCTGGTTTTTGCTTATAATTTCTCTTACACTACGATTTGATAGTGATTCAATTGAAATGCCTACAAGCTGCTCGACGATAGTTACATCACCTCTTAAATGCCTGCCGAAGCGATAACAGGCCTTTATATCCTCGAACGCATCAGCATATTGTCCCGCCTCAGCTTTTAACATTGCTCTCCAGCATAAAGAATAAGCAACAACCTTAAATCTACTAAGATCCGGCAAAGAAATCGCTATCATAGCACCATCGGGATTATTAGCAGGGACTTTATACGTGAACCAGCAGTATGGCTTTTTAGAGCCTTCTATAACCAATTCAAGGGTCTTTTCGTTTTCAGCAAGCCATTTTCCAATGCTCTTTTTCTGTGCTTCGTTGACTTCATCAGGTTTTTTCTTGAGAAGCTGATAAAATTCCATATTATCTTCACGTAAATTTTCAAACTGCTCAGCAGCTTTCGTGTACAAAGGTGCAGCATTAAGGGACTCGTCTGCTGCCGGCCGAACCATTCTGTTAAGCTCCGCAACGTAATTGGTCGAAATCACCGGCCTGCCAGAAATGAACCAAACAACATAAACTACAAAGGATACTACCGAAATCTGGAGTGTTCTTACGACAACCGTTCGCCAGAGCGGCCGGCAGCGTTTCTTGGCCCGGCGTAACAACACGGCCAGCATCTTTTCGTCACCAAATTCATCGATTAACTGCTGAGCCGCCTTCTGTTTTTTCTGGTCATCTGTGCAATCTTTCAGCTCCGCCTCGAAATCAGATGCCAGCTCCGCCAGTACATCTGCCCGTACCTTTTTGCGATAACGCATCTTCTTAATCACGGATTTTATATAACGCCCGGCACATTCAGGAAGATGACCCAAATCAAAATGAGGTATTTTTTTATTCATATAGACACCTCTATTCAAAATTCTATAACTGAGGATTCAGGTTGGCACCGCTGAATATAAAGTCCAGTCCGGTTCGCAGCTCATTAAGTTGCTCTTTTTGTGCGGCCAAACGCTGTTTGCCCTTGCCCGTAATGGAGTAATATCTTTTGGGCCGTTCGGACTCTTTCATTTCCCATTTGCCCTTGATTAGTTTCTGTGCCTCCAGATTGTAAAGCAGCGGATATAGCGTCCCCTTGCCCAAAACCAGAATGCTTTTGCTTCTCTGTTCAATGGCCTTTCGCAATTCGTAGCCATACATCTGCCCGCGTGAGAGGATTTCAAGAACAACCGTCGGGGCTATTCCACGTAAAAGCTGACTTTCAAATTTCATAAATATTCTCCTTATAATAGTATGTACTACATACTATTATGTTATACCTATTAGTATGTGTCAATAATTATTTTCAAAATTTTTTAAAATATTTTTACATTCATTTAACTGTAAATCAGAGGTGTTTGTGGAATATAGATTTTACGGAGTCAGTAAAATTACGCGAGTTTGTTTGTGAACTGTTTCAGGTGGGCTATTTCGGAACTGGTCAATACCCTATATCTGCCAATGCTCAGGCCTTTTGTGGTCAGCCTGCCGATTCTCGTGCGAGCCAGCGATTTGACCGACAGGCCGAGCCTTAAAAACATCGTACGTACCTGGCTGTTCAGGCCCTGACTTATCGTAATTTCTACAACCGACTCTTTATAGCTGCGGCTCAATACCTTCACTGCTGCCCTGCTGGTCCTGCCGGCATCAAGCCAGACGCCCTTTTTGAGCTTCTCCACATCTTCGCTGCGGATTTGCCCTTTAACCCTCGCAACGTAGCTCTGCGGCATCTCGAACCGCCTGCTGTTGAAGCTGGTTGTCAAATCTATGTCATTGGTAAGAATCACCAGCCCTGCCGTGCCTGCGTCCAATCTGCCGGCAGGAATAATTCGCCTGTCGGTATTGATAAAATCCTTTACTTTTTTTCTGCCGGCCGGGTCGCTGTCGGAGCAGACCGCACCATCAGGCTTGTTGAGCAGGAAATACAGTTTCTGTTCGGAGCGGATTTTCTGGCCATTAACGGTTATAACGTCTTTTTCCGGGTCGGCAAAGACAGGCAGAGTATCCACCACTTTATTATTGACCCGCACCAGCCCTTCAAGAATCAACTGCTCGCAGTTTCTCCGCGAGTCAACACCTGCGGCAGCCAAAATTTTCTGTAATCTTTGCCGTGTCATTCAATTTCCGACCTTAATTGAAAATCAACAGCAATATAATACACTATTTATCGCCGGTTTAAACAGGATTTTCAAGTTGTGATGAAGCGGCGGAAGCTGCTATGCCGATGTTTTTTGCAATAACAGCATCGTCTGTATAGCTTCTGACTTATCTGCGGCTAAGAATTTGACTGATTTTGTTGTGCTTTTTATCAGAAAAATCTGGATTATACAGGTTGTTAATATCTTATATCACCTAATAAAACTAATTTCAGCTCAAGCTCTACCAAATATAATGCCGATTAGTCTTTGTGATACATATTAGATGGGGATTTATTTTTTGTATTTTTGCAGCTTGTGATAACAATTATTTTGGAGATTAAACGATGGAAATAAAATTTCACTATGGGACAATTTGTTGGATATTTGCCGTAATTGTAATGCTGCTGGCAAATACCGGTCTATCTGCTCCTATCGACACCGGCAGGGCAACCGAATATTATAAGATGTTGTCCAGCCTCGAATATACAGGCCAGGGGCAGTACAAACACCAGGTTGAATCCCTGTTTAAGGTCGATACAGAATCTTTGCCGGATAATCAGGTGCGGTACTCAATCTCATCGTATGAGATTAACTTTGCCGCCGATGCCGGCAAAAACAAAACTTCCTCAGAGCTGTCGTTCATTATAGACAAAAATAGCAAACAATTATCTCCGAGCAGCGGAAATCTTACCCTTTTTGAGAATATACACAACTACTGTGCGCGAACGCTCCAGAAAGTAACAGATAAAAATATCGGGCAGACCTGGAAACAAACTTATGATTTGTCATCGTTCAACTATTCGCTGCCCAATAAACTGACTTTTACATTAACTGCAATACAGCAGGATACCGAAAAATACGGGCAGATGATTGCAGTAAGGGCGTTGTCCGAGCCTTTTGTTGTGCATACAATGACCGTTCAGGGAAACATCAAAGATATACAGTCGAGAATCAACAGTGCTTATCTTTTTGATTCGAATATGGAAAATATCTACCTGAGTATGTCAGCTTTTGAAGCAACAGCCGGTATCAATGCTTCAGACGAAAGATTTCGTCATGAGGTAGCAACATACAAAACTGATGCCGACGGCAAGGCAGTGAACCTGGCAGGTCTGAACGAAGATTTTGAAAAATTCGCCAGAAAAGTCGGTCTGACAAGCAAAACCCTCAACGTTACAAAAGCAGCTTCCCTTCCTCTCTGGGCCAGACAGGAAGGCTTACTTGCTGACCAGGCAGGCAACATCTGTGCCGCCGTCGCCTGTGAAGGGGCATTAAATCCTGTGGCCAGTATTTGCCTTCCTTTGGCAAGGACGGCTGAGCTGCAAAGTATAGGTATAGTGGCATCGGCAGGAAATATAACAACTATCGGAGGCGTGCTGGCTCAAAGCATACCGGCAATGAGCGGAATGAAGCTGGCGGTAGCTCCGGCCTTTTTAGGTGCTGGTCTTCAGGGTGCCGGGATTATCGCAGGTGCCAGCGCCGGTGCTGTCGCAGTAGCAGGCGGTTCTGACAGTAACGGTCACAGCCACGCCAGCCCAAGCAGACCATAAATCAAAAAATATGCAGCAACCACGTTAACCCCTGGTATCGCCGGGGGTTTTTTTGTTCATTACCCACAGCAAAGACCTCTCGAAGTCAAGGACAATAACTGTATCCTGAAAGTACTGCATCCCAATCATACCTTCGCAATCCGCCAGAAGCGGACAATCATCTGCAAAGACCGAAATCTCGGCATTTTTAACATTACGCTGTCCGAGCTTTAATTCTGCAGCTACACCGCGACGGCAGTTAAACCTGCCGATATAAGGATAAAAATCCTTGCTTTGTTTCAGCTTAATGTCTCTCGTATCTGTTGCTGAGTTCTGTATTTGACACCAGAGATTTTCTCCGACAACCAGCCCCCTGCCGCTTCCTGTATCAAGCTGTAGTTCAACCTCAACACCTGCAACAGGGATTCTGACAAAAAGATATGCGTTTCCGTGAAAATCTTCTTCTATAAAAAGATGGTAGCTGTCCCAGCCCTGCTGTGGTGGTTCAAACATCCGGGAATATGAAAATTTCACCTCTTTATTCACACTGTCAAACTCTATGTACTTAAACTGCCGCAGCAGCGGTAATCCAAGAATAATATTATTTTCACCCCAGGCATCATCTGAAGCGGCCGTCAAAGGCAGTGTGATACCTAAAAACTTAACAGGTTTGCGATTCTCAAGATACAGACTTGGCCAATCCACAATTTGTATATCACCAATACGAAGCAGCTGAAGCAGACAACGACCGATGATATAACCATTCAAATTAGTTTTATCAACCTCTTTAGAAGTGTTTTAAGGTTGTGGCATTAAGAAGTTAA
>CAZYWY010000033.1:0-10323 GCA_964651605.1 uncultured Pirellulales bacterium
CGGCTCATCGTCCACAAAGAATATAAATTTTTTATTACTGGCTGCCATAGCCGTACAAAAACCCTGCTGTTTATTATTTCACCGGTAACGTAACAATAAAAGTCGCACCTTTGCCGAATTCACTTTCGACCCGTACCTGCCCGCCTGCACGGGAGACTATATCCTTAACTATGCACAATCCCAGGCCGGTGCCTTCACCTTCCGGCTTGGTTGTAAAGAAAGGCTCGAATATCCTGTCGAGATTTGCCGGCTCAATCCCCCCGCAATTATCACTGAACCGCAACTCGACAAATTCGCCCTGCTGTTCGGCGCTTATCACAAGCCGGCAGTTTTTTCTGTTCTGTGCGGCCTGTATTGCATTGGCTATCAACGCAAAAAACATCTGCTCAAGGTCTTTCTCATTCAGGTACAAACTCGGCAAGCCATCCATACCTTCTACATCCAATTCAACTGCCGAGCGCTGAGCACTGTCGCTGAGAAGATTTACAATTTTGCCGGCGGTTGCACCAAGATTCACCATCCCAATATTTTTGCTGGTGGATTTTCTGGCGAAGTTGCGAAGTGTGTTAATCACTGACGTGATATTGGCAATTTCGGTCAGGCTGTCTTTAAGCTCAGTCGTAACAGAAGCCGCAGATGTTCCAGATTGCAATTTGGTAATAGCGTTCTCAATTAACAGGCGAATAACCGTCAGCGGCTGGGTAAGCTCATGAGCGGCAATAGCACTCAAAGTACCAACCGATGCGAGCTGTTCCGCACGTGCCATCTCTTCGCGAAATCTGTTTAATTCTTCCTGCGCCTTTTTACGTTCTGTAATATCAACATTAACAACAAGGCAGGAGGTGATATTCCCGACGGCATCCCTGAAAGGACTCGCTGTGCTTTCCCAGTAGCTCATTTGGCCCGAAGGCAAAACCATCGTTTTCAGGGAGGTGTGACTTTTGCCATCCTTATATGCCAACTCAACGGGACAACTCTGGCATATAGTATCACCACTATTATACGCCAGGTAACATTTCTGCCCTATGTTACTTCCGAAGAACCGGTTCATATATTCGTTTTCATATATAACATTATATTCCAAATCCCGAATAGAAACACCGCTTTTCATAATTTCAAGGATAGTTTGCAGCTTGGTTCGCTCATCAAAAAGCGCTTCCTCTATTCTCTTCCGTTCTGTCATATCAAAAACCACGCCATTGACTGTTGAAAAAACACCTGTGTCGTCCATAATAGATGTCTTGCGATCTTCAACCCAGCGCACCTCGCCGCTTTTTGTAATAATTCGATAATCCTGCATCAGACTGCAGTCCGTCCGCATAAGCTGCCTGCCTTCCGCAAAAACCCTGTCATTGTCCAAAGGATGTATTATATCGAGCCACCTGACCTTCCTGTCGTAAAAATCCTGCGTGCTGTATCCGCAGATGCTCTCGCTGTTGGTGACAAAATCCACATACCAGTCAGGCCCGGCCCGATAGACCATACCAGGTATGTTCAACGTCAGGCTCCTGAATTTCTCCTCGCTCTGCTTTAGCGACTCTACCGCTTTTCTACGCTCGGTAATATCCCGAAGTACTACTACCAAACCGTCTATTTTACTGTCTTTCCTGACAAAACGGGGAGTTTCCTCAATTATTATTTTGTGACCTTTTTTATGCCTAATCTCGAACTCCAGCGATTTAGAGATGAGATTACCGTTTATTACCGCATCCTTAAAAAGACTGATTATTTTCGGCAGGTCACGCAATGAAATGGCACTGGCGCCGAACGCAGCAAAATGCCTGCCTTTTACCTCATCCCTCTTATAACCAAAGACGTCCTCGATTCTGTCGTTGACATCAATAATAGTACCCCATTTATTCAGATATACAACTACATCGCTGGTGTTTTCAAATATCGCCCTGTACTTCTCCTCACTTTGTTTGAGCGCATTTCTTATTACAGAGTGTATGGATTCATCGCCCTTTGCATTCTTGTCGCTGGCCTGAATAAAACCGGCAGTATTGCTGACGGGATTTTCTGCCTCCCCGTCTAATTGCGCCTTTTTCTTGTTTACGTCTCGCCGCATTTATCAAGGCCCCCTAACAAAAGCCCTCTTTGCACTGCTATTAAACAATACGTGTTCGGGTCTTAATATCACTTCGGACCTGTTATGTCAAGTGTGGAATTTATGATTTTTTATATCTACTATGCAGCGTTCTTATCTAATTGCCGAACCTATTTAAAACATAGAAATAAAATAACCTGCGGCAAGTAAAATATCCGTGCCAAGCACAACTATTACATTCGCCTTCAGCGCCGAAATCAGGGCAGGGCTGTCATCGTAATACTTCATAGTAACCCGCACTGCCTGTATTGCTGCCGGCAATGATATAAGAGCAACAAGGCCGGCCACAGGCATAACCTTCAGGGCTACAGGGACAATGACACCAAGATATACCATACCGGTCAGGACAGCATACACAACCGACGCCTTTTTTTTGCCCAACGTGATTACCAGATGTCTCCTGCCGCCGCCTATATCAGCTTCGTAATCTGGAAACTCATTCAGAAAAAGCAGATTCGCAGTCAACAGCCCGGGGGTGATAGATGCCACAATCACCTCTGGACTGTAATGGCCTGTCTGAACGACATAAGTTCCGATGACCGGAAGGCTTCCCAGGCCAAGACCTGCAAAAAGCTCAGCCACCGGCAACCGTGCAATGTGCGATGTATAAAAATAGCAGGTCAACCCGCCGAACAGAATCAACGGAAGGAGCTTCCAGCCCACCTGCGAAACTAAGTACATACCTATCACAAAAGCCGTTGTCAGGCAAAATAAAGCAAATAGATAGACGGTTCCGGGAGCAAGGAGTTTTTGCTGCAGTACCGCACTGCCGCCTGAGAAGGGAGTCCTTGTCGTGTTAAAGTCTATGCCGCTTTTATAATCGGAATATTCATTGAATACATTTACGCTGATATGGGCCAGCAGAAGGCCGATAAAAGTAAGAATGAATCTGACCGGCTCAAAATATCCTTCACTGCGTGCTATTGCCGTTCCCAGTAAAACCAGTGCCGCCGGCAGCAGTAAAAAAGGCGCCCGCATCTGCCTGAGCCAGATTTTTATTCCACTTGTCAACGGCATCGCCTCACCTGTTGCATTTGCCAGTGCCGGTCATTCTCTGTTCGTAACCTTTGTAACTGATTTCACACTTTCAGGTTTGGCAGGGACGGATTTTATTGCAGCTTTTGCCGAAACCGCAGATTGCTTTCCTGCGGGGTTGTATTTCTCGCGAAGCATTTCCCTTTTTTGATAGCACTGCTCCACAAATACCGCTATTTCCGAATCGAGATTTGCCCCTGCCGAGTCGCCGAAAAATGCGTGTACCACAGGGAAGACCAGCTCCGGATTTTTCTTTCGTAACTCCTGCGCCATTGCTTCGATTTTCGCAGTAGCAACGCCTTCCTGCATACAGGTAAAAGGCCCGACGTGAAATATGCCGGTAATATACGCATCGCCTACAGGTCTGATTAAATCATTCATCAGATGATAGGCAATGCCGGTGCTTAAAGGAGATTCTCCCTCTATATTTCCGTGAAATTCGTGATTCTTTTCCAGCGTATCAATCATCTCCAGCGGCTTGGGCAGCACGTGTCTGCCGGCCAAAATATGGTGGAACGGCTTTTCGATTTTAGCTCCTGTCTGGCTGATATATCTGCCTTTCAGCAGCGACTTCAACAGTCCGCCGATTAAATTCGGCAGTCCCGCAAAACCCCTGTTCTTCCAGGCAAGAGACAGTGCAATTTTGTTATTCCTCTGGTTCATTTTGTTGACATAATCGAGCCAGTCGGTTACCGGGTCTCTGACAAGCTCCAGGCCTCTGTCCTCCAGCAGGCTGACGACGTTATTCGTATAAGGGTCGTGCATCCTCATATAGATTTCGCCGATATACAGAACCAGCGGGAATCGCGGGCTGTTTTGCAGGCCGGTTGCCTCGAACATCTGAACCGTCCGTTTGCCCCATTCGACAATATCGGATGTGGTAGCTCCATTTTCCACTATTTTCACAAGTTCATCAAGTCTATCCTGCTTCAACTTCCTGAGCTGCTGTTTATCCTTTGCGTACGGATTGAACCTGCGGAAAATATCCTCCAGCAGGTCGGACGCTTTTATGCCCTTAAATAAGATTTGCTGCACCCGGATTTTTTCGACCGCACCCATTTTCTTCGGCATAGGTATATCAAAATAATCCGTCTCCGAAGAAGGCCCTGCTACCGGAATCTTATCTAGACCTTCCCTGTCTAAAAATTCTCTGAGCAGCTCGGTGTATTTGCCGAATCTGCACGGGCCGCTCGTGGTCGGCAGCATCACAAGGTAATGCTCATCCACGTATTGCTTACCCTTCTTGTCGATTTGCTCCTTCAGGAAGCCGATTGCATCACCGACAACACCTTTAAGCGGATGACAAACCTCCGTATGAATGTGCTTTCTGGCCAGTGCATCTCCTCTGGGCGTCGCCGTCGGCAGTACCATACTGTTCACTCCATAATGCCTCAAGCCGGCTGCACCGATAAAACTGGCCTCTCCCATATACGGAATCAGCCAGGTTCTTTTCTCAGTGGCATCATAAGTCTTTATTTTTAACTGCTGCATCCTCAGCTTGACTGGTTTGCTCTGATTGACAACCCTTTCATGCGCCTCGGTTCGTGTAACAAAAGGAGCATTGTTGGTCTGGGCATCCGTCAGCAGAACAAGCATAGGCTTGTCGGCAGCCTGCTGGATTTTCTCCTCCTGATAGATTTTTAAGCTGTCAGGCCCGCAGGCAAAATTCATCATCCTGATTGCGAAAAGATTCGGGTGGTCTGCGACAAAAAGCCCGGCCTTGAGAATACCGACGCTCTCTACCCAGAATTCATTTTCGACAATCTCCGAAATAGAAATATCTTTGAATTTATGCTCAAGAAATACCTGCGGTATGTAATCAAGGCCTCTTACCTGCGAGAGCATCGCCCCTGAATATGAACTGGCCTCCGGGTCAAGAACGACATAATCCCTGCCGATTCCGACATACGCTTTTGTATTGCCTGCCTCGATTCGTGCAAGAAATTTGTCACCTTCGGAGTAAAGCTCGCCAAGAAAGTCCTGCTCCGCCTGTTCGGCAAACCTAACGGCATCTTTTATCTGTTTGTTTGTAAAGTTAAAGCCCAGCCTGTCAAATTCCGTCTTAAACGCATTTGTCAGAAGCATATCGTCGCCGAAGTGCAGGATTGGATTGATTTGCCTGCTTTTATCCAGCGACAAGACATCGTTCAACACGTATCCCTCGGACTCGGTATAAATGCAATATTTCAAATGCGGCAGACGCGGCATTTTCAGCTCTATGAAACTCGGATTAAACAGATACCGGACATAAGGGCTTTTTGTCAGCACCTCCGCATGGCCGGTCGCCAGCTTGCGCGCTATGCAGAATTCCGTCCTCGATTTATCCACGCCGGCCTGTGCGATTTCCTTTGTCGTTCGCGGCGAAACCACCGGACAAAAGCCAAGCCTGCTGAATAGTGCCGCACTCCAGACGCCCTTTTCGCCGAGCGTGGCGGTACTTCGCTTTATACCAACAGTTGGCTGAACTGCTTTGTCTTTGCTGATGTTGGCTGCCTCACTTAATAGCGCACCGAATTTTTTGAAATGTTTCTCGTAAATCCTGTGGTACAGTTCGACATAATCTTTTTTGGGTTTGCCTGAAGATTCGGAGTTGCCCCTCGGACAAAAGCCGCCTGTTATTATCCTGTCGCTCTCGATGGAAAATACCTCGAGCTGGCAGTCTCTTACGCCGCAGGATTTATCCTTAAACAGCTCTTTACAGGAGATTTTTTGCTTTTCAAACGACATATCAATCAGGTCCCATCCTCTGAAGGCCGTGTCATATTTACTGCCCTGCTTTTCGAGCGTTTTGATATTTTCTATGACATCCAGCGCCTGTCCCCAGGCCCCGAAAATTTCCCTGTGCGGGTACGCCTCTATATCTTTTTCGGTTACCTGCGCCAATGCCGCCAGGAATGCCTTGCCCAGAGCCGGCCCGCCCTGAGCGGAGCATTTCTTCGCTCCGTGTCCTGAGCCGCCCACGAATTTGTAATAATAGCTCGCAGCCGTGCCGCGCACGATTGCTGCTGCGATTTCCTGCCTTGAGAATCCCTCAGCGATAAGGCGGTTTTCATCCATCTCCATAAAAACGCCGCAGGTCGAGTCGATAATTGGCACGCTCGCAGCAGCAAGAGCCTCTTCCTGCAGACCCTTCTCGACACTCAAGTCGATTACATCGGCCATATTTTCAAGGGTTTGGCCTGAGCCTGCCTGGCAGCTATAATTCATTTTCGCTTCTTTTACCGAGCCGTCACCGGCAAAGCTGGTGAACTTCATATCCTGCCCGCCCACCTCGAAAATCGTATCAATATTCGGGTCATAGTGTTTGACTCCTGCTGCGTGACAGGTAATCTCATCGGTAATTCTGTCAACAACGGCAATTTGCTTTTCGGTCAGCTCCTCTGTCTTTTTTCTGCTGAGCAGGATTTTTTCGTAGAGTTTTCTTGCTGAGCCGGTAGCCCCGACACCTTTGATTATAACATTCTGCCTATGCCGTGACAGGTACTTCAATACCCGCTTTAGAGATTCCTCCGGGTTGCCGTGCGTTTTTATATAAAGCTTGTCGAGTAATCTACCTGTTCGCAACTCCACTAACGCTCCTTTGGTGGTTGTGCTGCCGCCGTCTATCCCAAGCACCACTTCTGTGCCGGGTTCGATGGTTTGCGACAACTCCTCGTGATTTTTTTCGTGAACTCTGGCAAGAGACTCGGATAATGCGCAAGCGAATCGCCTTTTTTTTCTGCCGTATGCGGCAACTTTATCCATCAGAGCGATGTCAAAAGCAAAGGCAGTATTTTCATCCCGGCTTTCTATGGCCTTTAAAGCAGCACCTATGGCGGCAACATTTTTGAAGAACTCCGGCCTGCCGATTTCTATACCGAGAAATTCTTCCAGATATTTTCTGATGAGGTTATTCTCAAACACCCCTCCGGTAACAATGGCTCTGCCTTTTCCTGTGCCGGCACTGAGCTGATGCGAGCCAAGAACATCGATTTTATAGTTTCTCGCCACCGTCCTGAACAATCCCGCCAGATTATCGTGCCTTTTGGCTCCTTCATTCTGCTTATGAATAAGGTCTGACTGAATCACAACACCACAGCGTGCCAGAAACTCACAAGGCTCGGTAGATTTAGCCGCCTCTTCCTCAGACCTTTGAAACATCTCCTCAAGACGGCCTTGCAGCTTATGCATGTTTGCTCTGACGGCTGCTTCTTTCACCTGCTCACTAAGGCCATTAGTATCCTCTTGTTGCGGTATTGGGACCTGACCCTCAAACAGTCGCCTGCATTGTTTCTCTATGAGCGTTCCTGAACCTCCGCCGCACTTTGTACCTGTTCGCCACTCCTGGATAATCTTTTTCCCCGACTCTCCCTTGATATGAAAAAAGTATGGGTCTTTCGCTCCTATATGAAAAATGTACTCCGCCTGTGGCTGAATCAGCCCGGCACCAAGCGGTATAGCAACGCTGTCATACACGTATTTTATATCTGCAATAACTTCTGGGAATGATTCTGCCCCGCTGCCTGTAAATGCAACGCCCTTTATAACGCTGCTTTCAAATCTGCCGGTTATATCATCCCAGGTTTCTTTCACAGCACCGATGGTATTCGCAAAGTGCATTATCGGCTCAGGTGAATAAACTATCCGCCCCCCACCGTCCAGCACTGCACAGTGAACCGCACTACTACCAATATCTATTCCCACAAAAACACTCTTTTTTTGCAACTCTACGTGCTTTTCTTCTCTCATTGGCATCTTTCCCACCTTCCACTACTATATCGAAACCAAAAAATATTTGACTTTCGCTTTTGTTGTTACTTTCTCCGTTAATAACCTGTTTGTTTCGATTAGTTATCATCTTGGTACATAACAGCGTTACTAACTAAAAATTAGAACCAGTTTGTTGCTGTGACAAGTCTGATACAAAACAAACAACTTTTCCACAGGCAACTTTCTGCCCGGACAAATTATAACCCGATACTATACCGCTTTTTATCTTTAATATCCACGAAAAAGTAACAATACAACCGTCATTATGAATATTACTATTATATATTAATTAACTAATAATAAAATAATCTAACGCAATTGCTTTTTTGTGCAGCTTCAGGTAAGGTTACATTTCTGGCGTAATAATGACGAACAAAATCAAATACAGCTAATGACAATAAAAAACCGCTATCTTAGTTTATTTGTTTCACATTCCGTAGAAGTATTTATTTATTCGGCTCTTGCAGGTACAACACTTGCTAAGTTGGTGCATGCCTGTTGTTATAATATTGTGGGTGGGTACCTCCAGTATATTCTATCGGATGTCACATTTTTTGTAGCCTTAGGTGTAATATTATCGGTAGTTTGTTATCAATGGAGGCGATTATGGTTGATTAGGACTTGCACTATAATTGCTGCGGTCGTCTGTTTGTGGTCTTTTCTTAATGTTGGATGGCTGCTGCGAACCGGTACGCAGATTTCGCCTGGTGTACTTTTGCCGGTGATATGGTCACCTCGTGATATTCTCAGTATGATTGGTGTCAACCTTCGGGCGATGCCAATGCCTGCTGTTGTTATCCTTGTGCCTGCTTTTTTATTAATTTTTTATTTTTGTTATGTTATTGCCAGGCCACAGCTTCCTGAGTATAAGCGGTCATCGTTCATTATCAGAACTATTATTCTTGTTGGTATAAGTCTGCTGGCAGTTGTAATCAGGCCTGCAGTAGCAAGTCGCAGCTCTATGCAGCCGGAAAGCATAGGGCTAAGATATAACGCACATATCCGTGCAGTAAAGAGTTTTCTGTCGCGCGGTAAGGATGAGTTGGCAAGTTATGGCAGAATAATTCCGGCTTATGATGAGGTTGCTGTAAAACTTTCTGAAACACCAAAAGTCCGAAGGAATATAATCATTGTGGTTCTTGAGGGTGTTCAGTACCGCTTTACTTCTATATCGGGTGACCCAAACAACCTCACACCCTTTTTGTCGGAGCTCGCCGGGCAGGGAGTTGAATTCACAGGCGCACGTTCGATTCTGACGCATACTACCAAAGCGCTCTTCGCTCTTTTGACGGGTCGATACCCTTCAGCTTCACAGGATATTGCAGAGACAATACCGGTGGTAAAACCTTATGCAGGCATTACTAAAATTCTCAGCAGCACACTTGGCTATCGAACAGCATTTTTCCAGTCAGCCAAAGGGAGTTTTGAAGGCAGACCAGGCCTCGTTTATAATATGGGCTTCGATTATTTCTGGAGCCGTGAGCAGTTGGGTGACGACAGCAGTTTTACGGGCTATCTGGGCTGTGATGAATTTGCAATGTTGGAACCGCTCGCCGAATGGATGACGCAGAGTGACAAGCCGTTCTTTCTGACTATAATGTGCTCTGTTACGCACGACCCGTATGAAGTGCCTCTGTGGTACGCTGAGCCTTCAAAGGATAAAGTAGCTCGTTATCAGCAGACGATTGCCTACACAGACTCATTTTTAACAGCGCTGGACTCGGAGCTTGCCAGGCTTGGTTTGACAGATAATACTATTTTTTGTGTTATAGGCGACCATGGTGAAGCATTCGGCGAGCATGGTATGCTCGCTCACGAGGGGATAGCTTATGATGAGGTTCTCCGAGTTCCGTTCTGCATACGCGCACCGTCATTGATTAAGCCTGCGACGAAAATCTCAAATTCAGTCGGCTCGGTTGACTTGGCGCCGACTCTGCTTAGTCTGTTGGGTTTTGATACGCAAGGGGCAGGGTTTGATGGTATAAATGTGTTGGGGGACATTCCTGCCGACCGTAAGGTGTACTTTACTACCTGGATGCAGGAAGGCCCTGCGGGCTATATACAAGATGGTCGAAAGTTTGTATATGATAAGCTGCAGAAAAGCACTTTTTCTTATGACCTTGTGAAAGACCCTGCGGAATTAAACAGGATAGAACTGCCGCAGGAACAGGCTGATGAGGTTGCCGAGCAGATTATTAGTTGGCGGAAAAACACCCTTTTTTCGATTAGCCAAAAGCGAAACGGCAGTATGACTCTCTATAACGACTGGTTCTGCAGATGGGCTGACAGGATGACGACGGCCAAGTTTCAGCCGCAACAGAAAAGCACATCTTTGACCCGATGATAACTAATATCTTATGTGATTAATAATTGCGCTGAGCATACTTTGTTCGACAAACGGATTTAAAAGCTCTAACAAAATGAATCGTGGC
>CAZYWY010000034.1:0-10271 GCA_964651605.1 uncultured Pirellulales bacterium
CGGACGATACAGCTTATTGACGGCGACAAGGAGGTAGAACTGGCTGCCGGTGAAACAGGTCCGCTTGCAGGACTGGTATTTCGTGTCGGATTTGACCCCCGTTCCAATATGAAATACTCAATGATTCGTATATTCAGCGGCACGCTCAGTTCTGATACAAGCCTGATGCGGGCAGATGAGAAAAAAGGTATCCGGCCGGGACACGTCCTGAAATCACAGGGCGGCGAAAATAACGAAATCGAGGCCGGTAAAGCAGGAGATATTATAACACTGGCCAAAATAGAAGAATTGAAAACCGGAGACCTTGTGCATGACGGCAAGGTATCAGGTAAATTTAAGCTGCCCGCTGTGCCTGAGCCTATGTACTCGCTGGCAATGGAGCCGGCATCAAGAGGCGATGAGCAGAAAATAGGCACCGCACTGGACAGATTGTGCGAGGAAGACCCGTGCTTTAAGGTAAGCAGAGATATGCAGACAAAGGAGTTGGTCGCCAGTGGTCTTGGCGACTTGCACCTGCGGGTTATTCTCGAGAAGATGCAGCGTCGTTTCAAACTTTCGGTAATAACAAAAGAACCGAAGATTCCTTACCGTGAAACAATTACCGCCAAGGCAGAGGGGCATTACCGGCATAAAAAACAGACCGGCGGAGCAGGTCAGTTCGGCGAGGTTTATCTCCGCGTCGAGCCTGCCCCGCGTAACTCGGACCCGTCTTTGGATTACAGATGGGATATATTCGGCGGTTCGATTCCGGGCCAGTACGAGCCGGCCATACTTAAGGGAGTCAACGATGTGATGCAGAACGGCTTCATTGCGGGCTTCCCGTTGCAGGATGTCGTGGTTTCCATTTATGACGGCAAATATCATCCGGTCGATTCAAAAGAAGTGGCCTTTCGTTCAGCCGGCAAAGGTGCGTTTCTTGATGCCCTGCAAAAAGCCAAGCCTGTGCTGCTCGAACCAATTGTAAATATGGAGGTTACAATTCCGGCAGACAACGTCGGGGATATTGCCGGAGACCTGGCCTCGAAGCGAGGAAGAATATCCGGACAGGATGTCCTGCCCGGCAACCTGCTGGTTATAAAAGCGCAAGTGCCGCTGGCAGAGGTGGCTCAATATAACAGTCAGCTCAAAAGTGTTACAGGCGGACGGGGAAGTTACTCGATGACGTTGAGCCATTATGAGCTGGTTCCTCCGAATGTTCAGCAGCAGATTGTCGCTCAATATGCAAAAAATAAAAAAGAAGAAGAATAGCTTGTGAATGGCTGTAGAAACGTTGGATGATACGAACCTGCTGGCGGTAAAATTCAGAATCAGGGGGAATCTGATATACTTATCCCACGCCCAGATGCTCAGGCTTTTTCAGCGGGCCTGTGTTCGTGCCGGTATAAACCTGCAATATAGTCAGGGTATGAATCCGCACCCAAAGATGTCTTTGCCCCTGCCCAAACCGGTTGCAGTTGAGTCGGATGATGAATTGCTGACTTTCCGTGTACACGCCGGCAGTGATGGTATTGCTGG
This sequence comes from uncultured Pirellulales bacterium, assembly GCA_964651605.1. Classification (GTDB taxonomy): domain Bacteria; phylum Planctomycetota; class Phycisphaerae; order Sedimentisphaerales; family Anaerobacaceae; genus JAFGPS01. The sequence continues at coordinate 1,516 of CAZYWY010000034.1, forward strand.
TCTTGCGTTTTGCGATACTATAAAAGATGAGTTGTCTGGTCAACTACCGGCAGGCTGCGAGTTGATTTCGGTAAATGTTGCTGAGCCTGGGGCATCTTTTGTGCCGACTTTGGCAACTTATATAATACCGCTCCGTCAGAATTATCTTGATGAGAGATTAAGGCTTGCGATAGAACACCTGTTAGCAAATGAAAGTATTGTTGTCCGGCGGGAACACCGCTCAACAGGCAGCAAAAACAGTACCGGCGATAAAATAGTTGATGTTCGTCCATTTTTCAGGTCGCTCGAACTGAATGGAACGGATATAATTGCAGTTTGTGAAATTACGCAGTCAGGGGCAATCAATCCCCGTGAAATAATGGAGTTGCTGGGGATTGCTCCACATACGCTGGCGGCACCGGTAAAACGAACAAATGTGCATTGGAGTATCTCCTGAATATATATCGGGAATTTTGAATGGGTAGGCTGAAAGAAATACAAGGGGGTATATCGGTTCCACAACTGCATATAAAGTGGGAGAAGGAAAAGGGTTTTTATGAAGTCGGGGAAGTTGGTACGGGTGTTCAGATATTCGTTAAAGATGTCATAAAATCTCCGGATATATTTGGGCTTAAAGTCGGTCTTAATTCAACGAAATTAGAAAACAGAAAAAATGAGTTTTTAGAGGAGAGAAAATCCAAGGATTTGCGAAGGCCTGATATCACTATTTATATGACGCCTGAAATTATTATTCCTGTAGAAGTGGAAAAATACCAGAACATAAATGCAGGTAAAGACCAATTATTGCAATATCAGGTTGACTTTGATAAGAAATACGGCATTTTGACAGATGGGGACACGTGGCGTTTCTACATCAACAACGTATATACACAATACAGTCTTAAAACAATTTTAGGAAAAACAGAAGTGTTTTTGGAATTCTGGCGAGAATATACAAAGCCGGAAAAATATTACCTGTCTTTCTTTGAGGAACCTGGGCAGCGTTCGCTTCTGAAGGAAACCGAACTTCTGGCTGTTGAGGAAAATCGCCAGGTCTTTTTCGAGGATATCACTAAACTTATTAAAAGTTTTAAGAACAAGCTCGATATAGAGCAATACTTAACGGATATGCCGGCAAAAGAAAGAGCAAAGACCGCAGTTGAGATTACTTACGCCTATATAATCCAGTTCATCCTGTATAAAACTCTTGTTGACAATCGGTTCGATGAGTTTCCAAAACAATATGAAATTTTAGTAGAGTCGATTCATAATTATCTGAAGGAAAACAGGCTCAAGGATATATTAGGCAGCATCGACAATATCTCCGCAGAAATATCTAAAAATATTTATCGTCCGTTTTCATCGGAACAGAATTTTATCGCCGACAGACTTCTGGAGCTTTATCGCAGTCCGCAAAATGAGCTTCGTGATGTGTCACCCTGGCTCGATATTTTTGTTTTCATCAAGAAGTATAATTTCGCCGAGGTACGCAACGAAATCTTTGGATATATCTATGAGAATTATCTCAAGGCGCAATACGAGGACCAGAACAAAGGCCAGTACTTTACAGACCCTGCTGTTGTGAACTTTATGCTCGAGCAGGTTGGCTACACGCCGGATAATCTCAGAGATAGAATTAGCACTGAAGGAAATACGATTTCACTTATCGACCCTGCGTGCGGCAGCGGCACATTTCTCTATTCGGCTGTGGATGCACTTATAAAAGCAATCGGAACCGATACGGAACAAAGTATCAAACTTATTGAAGAGCTTGTAAATAAGGATATATTTGGTCTTGATATTGCCGAATTCCCCTTATATCTGGCTGAGATGAATATTCTGATGAGAATGCTGCCCCTTATAATCAACGAGCAATACAACAATCCTGTGGAAAAGAAGCTCAAGGTTTTCAAGACAAGAGACAGTATTGCCGAGTTTATGGATACCGCCCTTCGCAATACAATTCACGATATTGATGTTGCTGCTCAGCAAAATAATGGACAAGGATTTCTTTTCAAGGAAAAATTAGACCTTGGATATGCAAGTTATGTTCGCAATGAAGATGACCTTAAAGAAATGAAAGAAAGTTTAGAGAGCCGGCCTTGTTGTTTGCGCCGCCGATTTGATTTCGTCATATCAAATCCGCCTTATATTGGCTATAATGAATCTTCCAAACAGGGCATTCTAATTTTAAAACTTATAAAATCCGGTAAAAACAAATTAGCAGACTTGAATAATATTTACGGAGTGAATTTACACAGTACCCCCCTTCGGACTAAAAAATCGCCTCCCAAACCAAATCTGTATGCCTTCTTTATCGCCTTGGGTCTGGCATTGCTGAAAGACAACGCCGTCCTCTGTTACATTATCCCACAGACTATTTTAACTGCCGGGGATTTAGATGTTATTCGTTATCACTTGGCAAAGTTTACCACTATCGAAAAAATTATTACCTTCAGCGGAAAGATGTTTTTAGGCCGAGGATTAAAACAACACAGACCGGTCCCAACATCCAGCTTAATTTTTGTGGTGCGACGAAAATACCCGGATAAGCAGCATTGTGTAAAGATAATAAATTGCAAAGACGTTAGTGATGAACTGGAAACTATGCTTCAGAATATTCGCCAGGACAAAATGACAGAAACAAGAAAGCTCCTACAGGGAAAGCTGCTCGAAAATGTTAGCAACTGGAGCTTTATTAAACAGGAAAAATCTTTCCTGGATTTTTCCAATGCTTACAGAATTAACACGGATAGCATTTCGATTTATTACAATCATTCCCTGGCTCAGCACAATTTTAAGAGTAAGTTTTATTTCGACATCGGATATAACATCGACGAAACAAATATTCAAGACAAACCAGCTAAAGAAACAAAAAACTATGAATATCCTAAAATAAACAGTAAATATTATTCCATAAGAGGACGAAAGGGTTATTATCCAAATATCAAAACAGGCAACACAAAATTCAAAATAAAACTTTTAAAAAATAACCAGGGATATAACTTGTTGGACAGTAACCACAAAGTCATCTGGTCATATATTAACTTCATTAAGTTTCATTTTACATCGTTGCCGGTTATCTGGGCGAGAAATCAGATTTGCGGAATCGGCAGTAACAACAAAAATGAGCTTCTATATCTTTTTTCTATCCTGAATTCGGCAGTAACGAATAAAATTTTGGAATCGAATCTGAAAGCTGAGAATGAAAAAGATTATTTGGTTTCCATAGCTTCTGTAAAAGAATTCGTCAGAGTTCCAAAGATTGCCCAAATTAGTCAGTTTATTAAGGATGAAATTATAAAAAGAGCAGAAGAAATGCTTGGTTTGGAGGAAGTAAAACTCGCTGATTTAGTTGATTTCTCAAGAGTATTGATGCAGAAATTTGACTCTGCATCGGTGAGCGACAACAATCTTATTTTATACAGGGACAAAAAACAAACCCGACTGAGAATTAAGAGCAATCCATCCCTCATTCAAAAAACTACCTCTGACAAATACGAAACCGGAAAAATGGAATTTGAAAAAGGACTGATAAAACTCTCAGAATTAAAATCTTTACCTGTTATTGATTTTGACAGGCAAGCTGCATTGAAAGACTATATAGATGATCTGGTTTTTGCATTATATTTTAATGTCCCTCTTACAAAGGTTGGATTAGAGTATACTGACCAGATAAAAAAACTCTGCAAAAAGAGTAATTACTACATACTGGATAAGGAACGAAAAAAATGCCAAGAGAAATGTTAATCAACGTGGCTGAGGCTGAAGAGTGCAGGGTGGCGGTAGTCGAAAACAATCAACTCGAAGAGTTGTACGTGGAAAGAACGGGCCTGGGCAGTCACGTAGGAAATATTTACAAGGGCAAAATTGCCAATATTGAATCGGGCATACAGGCTGCCTTTATAGACTTCGGCGCAGGCAAGAACGGTTTTCTTCATGTAAGCGACCTGCACCCGCGATATTTTTCCAGACAGGAGGTCGATTCAGCCGAGAACATAGGCCGCCGCAAATCGCTGAAGGACCGCCCCCCAATCCAGAGCTGTCTGCACAGAGGCCAGGAGCTTGTGGTACAGGTAACCAAAGAAGGACTCAAGGCCAAGGGCGCAACTCTCAGCACTTATCTTGCGCTGCCGGGCAAATATCTGGTTATGCTGCCGTGGATGAAACAACACGGCGTCTCACACAAGATTGAAAATGAAGAAGAGCGAAAAAAACTCAGAGATATTCTCGAAGAGTGTAATCCCCCAAAAGGACAGGGTTTTATTATCAGGACAGCAGGAGAGGGCTGCGCAAAAAAAGATATACTAAACGACCTGAAGTATCTTCGGCGACTCTGGAGAGTCATACAGACGCGTATAGAAAAAATAAAAGCACCCGGTGAAATATATCAGGAATCAGACCTTGTCATCCGGACAATGAGGGATGTTTATAACAGCAAAATAAGCAAAATAATCTGCGATTCCGAGACTGTTGTGCAGAAAATTAAAGACTTCTTTTCAATAGTTACTCCGCGTTTAAAACAAAAGGTCGTGCTTTATGACGGCAAGGTACCGCTGTTTCACAAGTATCTCATCGAAGATGAAATCACCAAAGTGCAGTCCCGCAAAGTTGAACTAAAAGGAGGCGGCTCGATTGTAATCGAACAGACCGAGGCGATGGTCTCCATTGACGTCAACAGCGGGCGGTCCCACAATCAAAAGAATGCGGAGCAAACTGCTTACGAAACAAATATAGAAGCATCTGTCGAAATTGCCCGTCAGCTTAGACTTCGTGACCTCGGCGGGCTGATAATCTGCGATTTCATCGATATGCGAAATCCCAAACATCGAAAGGATGTCGAGAAAGCCTTCCGCTCTGCTGTGAAATCCGACCGGGCAAGAACGAAAATATTAGGCATAAGCAGGTTCGGCCTGGTGGAGATGACCCGCCAGAGAATGCGCCCGTCGCTGCAGTCCAGCACATATCTGGCCTGTCCAAATTGTGGAGGCACAGGCTTTGTCAAAAGTCACGAGTCACTTGCCCTCGAGTTTATCAGGCTGCTGAATCTTTCAATCTCGAAGGAGCAAATCAAACGCATTGAGCTTTTTGTCTCTCCTGAGGTGGCTGGTTATCTGCAGAACCTCAAGAGAGTGGCAATTGCCCAGATAGAACAACGCAGCGATAAAAAGATAATTATCCATTCGTCGCCGGATTATACCGGAGAAAAGCACGAGTTGATTTGTTACAATGACCGCGGCAGCGTCATCAAGCTATAGGTTTTTTCTTATGAGTAATAAACGACTTATCTCGGAGGTATAGATAGCAGGTGGAATTTGACCTTGAATATGCACGAAATGTCATTCTGGCTGAGGGCGATGCTATTAAGTCACTGACGCCGATTGTGGACGATTCGTTCGTCAGGGCTATGGATATGATTTACAACTGCAGCGGCTCGGTCATAGTCAGCGGCATCGGCAAGGCCGGCATAATCGCTCAGAAAATCAGTGCCACGCTTGCTTCGACCGGCACGCCGAGCCATTTTCTCCATCCAGCCGAGGCTGTTCACGGTGACCTGGGCAGGCTGAGAAAAGACGATATTGTAATTGTGCTGAGCTTCGGTGGTGAAACCGATGAGATTGTCAGGCTGATAAACCTGGTCAAACAGATCGGAATTAAAATGATTGCAATAACAGGCGACGCCGATTCGAGTCTAAGCATACATAGTGACATAACACTGTGTATGGGCAAAATGAGCGAAGCGTGTCCTCTGGGTGTTGCGCCGAGTGTTTCGACCACCTGTATGCTGGCGGTCGGCGATGCGCTTGCGCTTACCATAATGAAAGCACGAAACTTCGGCGTCGAGGATTATGTGAGATTCCATCCGGGCGGTTTGCTGGGCACCAGACTAATGACAGTGGAGCAGTCTATGATGTTCCACGCCGGCGAAAAACTCCCGCTGGCGGAACTTGCCGATACAATCGAACAGCTTCTTGATAGAACTGGTGATTTGAAACGTCACGGGGCTGTGATGGTCGTCGGTAAAGACGGCAAACTTGCAGGCATCCTCACCGATGCAGACATCAGGCGTCTGCTCACAAAACACGGCCAGAAATGTCTTAAATTCAAAGCGGGCGATGTTATGACACCCAACTGCAAGAAAATAAGAGCCGATGCCCTTGCAGCCGAGGCAACTGCCCTTTTTCACAAATACAGAATCGACGAACTGCCTGTTGTCGATGCCGACAACAAACCGGTCGGCCTTATCGACGTGCAGGATATAGTAACAATAAAGGTCGTAGGATAAAACCCTTTGGTAAATTTTGCGGACATAAAACTTCTGGTGCTGGATGTTGACGGCGTTCTGACCGACGGCACAATAACAATCAATGCCGACGGCAGCGAAAGCAAATCCTTTAATTCGCTCGACGGGCATGGGATGAGAATGTGGCAAAGGGCGGGGCTGAAAATTGCGCTGCTTAGCGGCAGGACATCAGAGCCGACAAACCACAGAGCCGAACAATTGAATATAGAATATGTATTTCAGGATTGTCACGACAAACTGCCTGTATTAAAAAAACTGCTTGAGCAGCTTTCACTCGAACCGCAGCAGGTTGCATTCATTGGAGACGACGTACCCGACCTGCCGGTTTTAAGATATGTCGGCTTTGCAGCGGCAGTTGCCAACGCAGTCGAGGAAGTGAAGAACTGTGCCGATTACGTAACGAATCTTCCGGGCGGCAGAGGTGCTGTGCGCGAGGTGATTGAGTATATCCTGAAAAAATCCGGCAAATGGCAGGAACTTATGAAAAAATACCTGTCCTGACGGTATAAGGGGGCGAATAAAATGCGAAAGATAGCTGTAGGCTTAGTGGCGCTGGCGGTCGCAGTCAGCGTATTTTCGCTGTACAGCCGATTCAATAAAACTCCGCAAATTGTCTCGGCTCCATCAGCCGGCGATGGCACACGAAGCAGTCCGGTCAGCTTTGATGCCAATCAAATCGGGAGAGTCGGTGACATAGGCGTAGGACCTGTTCAAAACTTCAGAGATGTCACCTATGACGAAAACAAACAAATACAGAGTGAATTCGGATTTGAGAAACTTCTGCATAAGCAGGACAACGTCTGGGAAATTGAGCAGCCTTACAGAAACATTTATAGGCCTGATTTTTCGTGCTATATGACGGCTGATAAAGGCATCGTCGAGGTGGTAACTTCCGGCGGCGCCACAACCATCAAGGATTTAACCTTCAGTGAAAATGTTGTTATCCGAATTCTGCCGGGAAATTCATCGGACATTCAGGAAAGCTACATTTTTCTCGATGATATTATGTTCGTCAGCGACCGGTCGCTCATCTCGACGGCGGGGCCTGTCAAATTTATGTCACACGATATCCAGATGACCGGCAAAGGTCTTGAGCTCATCTATGACAGCCAGCAGGGTTTGCTTGAGTATTGTCGAATACTTGACATTGAGTCCCTGCAGGCCAGGGTACCGCAGACAGCCATAAACACTAATAACGAATCCGCCGGCAGGAAACAACCGTCTGCATCTGAAAAGTCCGCCAATGTCACCGGCACTAAAAAGCAGCCCCAGGACCAGTATTATAAATGTCTGTTCAGCAGGAACGTTCTGATTAACACGCAGGAACAGCTTATTTTTGCCGAGCGGGATTTTCTGATAAACGACATAATGTTAAAGCAGCTATCAGGGCGAACAACCGCTTTAGCGGCTCAAAAAACAACCATCGATGCCAATGATAGTCACCCCGGCAACGCAGTACAGGCAGAACCAAATAAGCCGGCTCAGCAGTTTGTCGATATTACCATTACCTGCAATGACGGCATCACAATAACACCACAGGGTTCTGCTGCGCAACCACAGACAACATCACAAAACACCGCAGAAACCACTGAAGACAACTACTCCCAAAAACTCGCATCTTTCACCGGCCAAACAAAACTGCTCACGCAAAGACTTAATTACTCAATTCAAACGGGAGATGCTGTCACCTCCGGTAAAACAGAAATCAGAGTCCTGGCAAAAGATTCCAATGATACCAGTCAAAAGAACAACATTTCTACCGTAACAATAACCTCAGAAAAAAGTGCAAGATTCCTAAAGGCAGCGAATCAGATTATTTTCGATGGTAACTGCCTGTGTAAAATACCACAGCAGGGGTTGTCCGAGCAAAAAGATGCTACGCTTTCATCAGCCACGCTGACGGCAAATCTGCCGCAAGGCTGGTCATCAGGGCAAAGTAAAACGCTGCCGGATATAACAGCAACCGGCCCGGCGGAGCTTGCGTTTTTTGTCAACACAACCAATACTGAAAAAACAAACGGTTCACTAATGCCCGTCAAAATAACGGCACAGAACCGGATACAATTTTTGTCGGCATCGAACCAGGTTGTTTTCGATGGTAACAGTCTGTGCCTGATGGGTTCTGAAAATGTAGATAAAAACCGTATGTTTTCGCTGAAATCTCCGCAGCTTACTGTAAATCTGCCGCCGGAAAAATCCGGACAGGTAACAGAACTGACCGATATTGTTGCAGCAGGGCCTGCCGAGCTTAGATTTTATATGGACGACATAAGCGGCACGCAGCCGCCTAAAACTTTTCTTCCGGCAAAAATTACCGCACAGAAAAAAGCTCAGTTGCTGGCTGCTTCACATCAGGTTGTTTTTGAAGGGCCCTGTACAGCAGTAATTACCCGCGATGGTGCAGATTATGTGGAAGAATTCAGACTCGTTTCTCAGACAATGACCGTAGATATTCCCGAAGATATTAACGACT